>CBINIO010000376.1:0-4874 GCA_966250725.1 uncultured Chitinophaga sp. | reverse complement strand
TTTGTCGTCGATGTTGTCATCTTT
Organism: uncultured Chitinophaga sp.; assembly: GCA_966250725.1. GTDB lineage: Bacteria > Bacteroidota > Bacteroidia > Chitinophagales > Chitinophagaceae > Chitinophaga. Next base: position 4,850 of record CBINIO010000376.1, on the reverse strand, counting down.
CATGTTGCGCCAGCGGTCGCTGTTTTTCATAGCCGCCTCCAGTACATCTTCGTGTCCCTGCCATACCGAACCGGAACGAACATTGCGCTGGCTGTTCAGTGATTTTTGCAGGATGGGCATTTGTTGGGCTACGGCTTCTTCGGCATACAGCTGCATGCGCGGGTTGATCGTGGTGTAGATCTTCAGGCCGTCGCGATAGAGGTTGTATTCGGTGCCGTCGGCTTTTTTGTGCTCCTTGCACCATTCTTTCATCTCGCCTCTCAGCACTTCGCGGAAGTAGGGGGCAAGACCTTTGTTATGGTCCATTTTGTTGTAGCGCAGCACGATGGGCCGGCTTTTGGCGGCTTCGCCTTCGGCTGCCGTGATGTATCCTTCGTCCACCATGTTATTGATCACGGTGTTCCGCCGGTCGCGCGCCATTTGCGGGTTGCGGCGGGGGTTGAACTGGGTGGAGCCTTTCAGCATGCCTACGAGCGTTGCGGCTTCTTCGATGGAGAGGCGGGAAGGGTCTTTGCTGAAAAAGGTCCTTGCGCCGTTCTCGATGCCGTATACGTTATCGCCAAAAGGCACGGTGTTGAGATATAGGGTGATGATCTCTTTTTTGGTAAGGTTCCGTTCCAGCTTGATAGCGATCACCCATTCCGACATTTTCTGGAATGCGCGCACCAGGAGGTTGCGGGAGCGGGTTTTGCCTTCGCCGTCCTGCTGGAGGTTGAGGGCCAGCTGCTGGGTGATGGTGCTGGAACCGCGTTTTTTCCCGATCATCAGGTAAAACGGGATGGCCGCGGTGGCTTTGGCGTCGATGCCGGAGTGGCTGTAAAAATTACGGTCTTCCGTAGCCAGCAGCGCGTTGAGCACGTTCACGGAAATGTCCTTGTAGTCCACGTTGGAACGGTCTACCTGGATGTATTTCCCCATAATGGTGCCGTCTTCGGCGATCACTTCAGAGGCGAGGGAGGTCTTCGGGTTTTCCAGTTCCTCCATGCTGGGCATATGCCCGATCAGGCGGAGGTTGATGAGCAGGAGCAGCAGCAGGAATGCGGCCACGCCGGCGCCAAAGGCATACCATAATATTTTTACGGATTTTTTCATCTGTATATTTTTCGTCTGCTTTGATGATCAGATGGAACCTCGCCGGCTCCCGTGACCAGGTATCTTATTAAGCTCGGTTTCATATGTTAAAATGTGTGAAACAGTCTGTTTATGCAAAATTATGCAGTTTTCCCCGGGTTTCATAGGCCGGGCGGCATAGCGTACCCGTAAATGGTGCAAATATTATTCCGTAATGTAGTTCAGTCAGAAGAATTTCCTGTACCCTTCTATGTCCTTGGTATTGTTCAGCAGGATGAAATTTTCGCGGGATATGATAAAGAATTTATATTCAGTGGGTTTGATGCGGGGAATGATGACGGTGGCGGCCTGCCTGCCTACTTCGTCGAAATAGGTCAGCGCTTTGGTCTCGTTGGGGAACAGGCGTACGATCACCATGATCTCCGTAGGCGTGAGCGCAAAGCTGCTGGTCTCGAGCTTGTCCGCCGGGTGCTGCTCCGCGTTGTATTTGGAGAACTGCGCCACGGCCTCGTCTATCAGCACTTTCGACACCCGGTTAAAATACATCACCACAAAATGCGGGATCTCCGCTTTTTCGTCGCCGAGCGCATAAGGCGTTACCGGCGGACGGGGCGGAGGCGGCGGCGTTACGGCCGCTGCGGCGGAATCGGGCGCCGTATTGTCAGGCGCTTTTATTGCCACGGTGGCGGCGGTATCCGGCAGGTTGGGCTTTGGTGTTTGCCAGGGGTAGCGGATGGTGATGTTTTCGTCGACCCGTGCCGCTACGCTGCTGTCTCTCCTGATCTCCAGGTTGGAAAGGTAATCGGTGATCTGCTGGCGGCGGTTCAGCACGTCCTGTATGGCTTTTGCCTGCGCCAGCACGGGGCCGTCGCCGGGATATTTGGCGATAATGCCGGCGATGGCGGCTTTGCCGGAATCCTGGGAAGAAGTTTTCACGATGGTCATCGCCTCAAGCAGATCGAATTTCGCCTGCAGGGAGTTGTACCCGAAAGCGGAATCGGCGTATTTGCGCAGCACGAATATCGTATCGTAATTGCCGCTGCGGTAGGCGTTGTAAGCCGCCTCATAAATGGCGCTTACGGCGTCGGTCTTGGCCTTGTCCTCGTCTTCGGGCAGGCCGAATTGCAGGATGTTGGCGAAATTGGTGCCGGCGTACCGCGAAAGTATCATCTGTTTGTAGCGGTTGGCCTCGTTGGTATGGTTCAGGCGGTTGTGCCAGAGATAAAGCGAGTACAGCTCTTCCAGCCTGCGCGCGTTGTCAGGGAATTTTTCCAGCAGCGAATCGTAAGTGCTGATGGCTTCGCGGGGATCGTCGAGCTTGTCGTTGTAGATCTTGCCGAGGTCGTACCAGGCTTCCAGCTGCCGCTCGCGCGATGCTTTGAGCTTTTCCGGCGTACCGGGCAGGTTTTCGGCCAGCAGCGAAGCGTTGATGCTGTCGGCGGGCAGGCTGGCGATTTCGGCGGCTACGTCGTTCGCCGGCGGGGCCTCGGGCTGCGGGGCGTTGTTATTGCCGGCGGCCAGCAGGTTGGTGGACTGGCTGCGGCGCCAGTTGTCGGTAAGCGCGCGGTTGCCCCAGCGGCGTTTGAACTCGGAGTAGCCCGTGCTTTTGCTGCTGGCGTTATAAAAATACCAGTCGCCGCCTGCTTCCGGCGCGGGGCCGAACGAGGGGTTGCGGTAGTTGTTGTTCGCGGTGAATTTGGGCTGTGCGCCGCCTTCCGCGGAAGCGCCGCCTTTTTCTTTGTCCGGCGCGGCTTTCGCGGCTTTGATGAGGCTTACCTGCCTGGCGAGCATGGAGTCGCGCAAAGCGGGGTCCATGGCGGCGAGCGTTTGCAGGCTGTCTTCCAGGTGCATGATGCGCAGCTTTTCCGTCACCTCGGCCAGCGCTTCTTTCCGCGTGGTCACGAGTTGGGCCTCTTCAAAATCCGGCCCCATGATCATGGAGGTGCTGTCGTAATATTTTTGCGCGTCGGCGTATGCCTTGCGTGCGTAATGGATGTCTGCGATGCCTTTGTAGGTAAGGGTTTTCTGCAGCATGTTCCCTTTGTCCACCCGCAGCGACTGCTGAAGGTATTCCAGCGCCCTGTCCGGCTGCTCGTTGGCGCAAAGGGCGGCCATCTGGTACCAGATGGCGTCGCGGAAGGGAATGAACCGTTCCTTACGCATCATTTTCTGCAACGCGGCGATGCTTTCGTCAAGACTGCCGCCGTTGGCCTTTACATTGGCTTTGGCGATCTGCACGCGGGCGTTGAAGTCCATGGTGGCGTCCGGCTTCAGGGCGATCACGTCGCGGAAGGCATCCATGGCGGAATCCTGCCGGCCCAGCGAGGCGTAGATCTGTCCGAGGATAAAGCTCATGCGCGCTTTTTGCGCGCGGCCGCTGTTGGATTTTTCGATGGCTTCTTCCAGCGGCGCGATGGTTTCCGCGTAAAGCCCCTGCTTGTAAAAGCGCCAGGCCTGCAGTTCGGCCAGCTGGCCGTTAAGCCGCCTGGGAAAGTACGGGTCGGCCGCGAGGATGTTCAGCAGCGATTGCGCCTCGTCGTGCTTGCCCTGCTCGAGAAAAGCGCGCGCCTGCCATACGAACGCGTCGTTGCGCGCGGATTTGTGCCGGAACTGGCGGCTGGTCCAGGTCTTCTGTTTTTCGCGGGTGGAGATGGACAGGCGGTCGTCCTCGCTGCGGCCTACGACGGTATTGTATTCCGATTTCTTTTTGGGCGCAAAGGTGGTGTTGATGTACTGGAAAGTATTGTTCGCGTTCTCCCAGTCGCCTTTATAATAATACGCCTTGCCGATGAGCAGGAAACAGTCGTCGATCCAGCGTCCGCGCGGATCGTGGATCTGCACGGCCACGGATGCTTTCTGTATCACGGAGTCCAGCTCGCCGGAATTGAGGTTGAGCTTTTCGACGGTGAAGGGGTAGAAGGGAAGAAATACGTTATAGTTGTCCTGCCGCTGCGAGTTGATGCCCGCAAGCACTTTCTCGAGCCTCAGTTTTGCGTGGTAATAGTAGTTGTAACGGGTGACGGTGTTTTGCATTACCCTCCGGGTAATGGTAAAGGGCTTTTCGGCCATTTTTTCTGAAGGGGGCCGGCGGTCCTCCTTTTTTACAGGTTTATCGGCCGCCTGGTTTTGACCAAATACCGCCAGGGCACCCGAACACAGCATCAAACTCAACACACAGGCGCGTATATATAAGGATCTAGAACAATTCATGTAAAGCCAGGGTCAGTAAAAACTACTAATCTATATATAACTCTGTTAGAGAAAAAAATATTTTAAAGATAGGATAATTTTTTTCTTTGCTGTGCGTATAAGCCCTAACTTGAAGGGCATTTATGAAAACCGGTTCCACGAATTATGATTTTTTGGTGGATAATTCATTATTTTCTTCAATCTTTACATTTTTACTAAGCGTATGGCATCGGAAGACAAAAATAAAGGGAGGAGCCTGGACAGGTTGAATCACAAGTACAGGCTCGTGATCATGAACGATGACACTTATGAGGAAGTAACCGCATTCCGGCTTTCACGCATGAGCGTTTATGTGGCGTTGAGCACCCTTTTTGTGCTGCTGGTGGCCATTACGGTGGCTACGGTAGTGTTCACCCCGCTGCGGTATTACATTCCCGGCTATGGCGACCTCAAGCAGCGGAAAGAGTTCCTCCAGCTGAAAATGCGGACGGACTCGCTGGAAAGGGCCATCATCGTGCGCGACCAGTACCTGGACAATATGCTGAAGAACGTGCTGGGCGACGGCAAGCCGCTGGACACCACCATGCTGA
>CBINIO010000375.1:0-4876 GCA_966250725.1 uncultured Chitinophaga sp. | reverse complement strand
ATTACGACGCCGAACGCAAGGCGCTGGGCATCAAACATTCCTTTCTGGAAGATTTTGAAGACAGCAGGAAAACCCGCTCGCTGGCCGACGAATACCGCAACGCCTTTGCCAAAGCAAGGAAAGACGTGCGGGAATCGTTCCTGGACGAAGTAAAGGAGCAGTTCGACAATTCCCCCGAAACCCTCGACAGCTACAAGGTGCTGAAAATGGGCCTGCGTCATAGCGAGCCGGAATTCGCCTACAACACCCGCTTTACCATGAACGGGTATATCAAAAAGGCCGGCGGCAATTACATTATCGACGCGGGCAGGCTGATCGGGCCGCAGATGAGCATCAAACCCTCGCAGCGCGAGCGCAAGGCGGATATTTATATGGCGTTCGCGCGCTCCTTCGAATATAATATCGAGTTCCAGGTGCCCGAAGGCTATACGCTGGAAGGCGCGGACAAGCTGGCCCGGAACATCGACAACGAATGCGGCAGCTTTATCGTTACCACGAAACAGGAAGCCGGCAAGCTGACCGTCAACGTGAAGAAAGTATACAAAAAATCCTTCGCGCCGGCCGCAAAGTGGCCGCAGCTGCTGGAAATGGTGGACGCTGCCGAAGCTTTCCAGCAGCAGAAGATCCTGCTGAAGAAAGCGTAATAAAAAATATTCCGGCAGAAAACAATTTTTTAACCAGAAAAATTGTGCGGAGAAAAAAATAAAAATTATCTTTGTTCCGTAAACAAACCAGTAGTGATAATGACTCGCAATTGTACATATAAGATGAAGGTCTCAAAACGCATGCACAAGCAGGCGGTTGAGCTCATGCGGGCAGGTTATAACTGGTCATAACGAAGCAGAAGTTATCCAAAAGATATAACAGAAGGGTCCCGCAGACAAAGCGGGGCCCTTTTTTTATGGTGCTGATGAATATAGAAAAGATAATTACGGTGTCTGTTGAGCGATGCATGGCAAAAGCGTCATGGGAGTGCTATAAGGTACGATCCCGGCGGAGAAGGTATGTTTTGATGTAAACGAAAAAAGAACGTTTAAAATCAGGAATATAGCCCGGTCCGCTCCGCAAAGCAGGCCGGGCTTTTTTAATGGGAATATGGAAATCGAACAATCCGAACATCTAAATATAAACAGGTAATGGCTTTTATGTAAAAGTGATTGCCCCAAAAACACAGCGTGATGAGAAACGTAGTACAATTTGTAAGAGAGGCCCTGATCAACAATTTCCGGGAGCTGGACCAATGGTTCAAAGAAGATAACGTGTTGCTTCATTTTAAACCTTCGAAAGATCAATGGAGCATACGCGAGGTGCTGGAACACATCAGTCTTACCAACTATTTTTTGCTGCTCACCATTAACAAGAGCACCCGCAGGGCGCTGGAACGTAAGCTGGACGGGCTTATTATTATGCCGCCGCAGGATTATGAAAAAATATTCCGGCAGATAGAGATCGTGAGCAGCAAATCGTTCGGATGGGTAAACCCCGCGCACCTGGAACCTACGGGGGAAAAAAGCCTTGATGAAGTGAGAATATTGCTCAAGCAGCAGTTCGCGCAATGCATGTATAATCTCAGCCTGCTCAAAAACGGCGAAGGCAGGCTCGTAAAAACAGCAATGACCGTCAATAACCTGGGGAAGCTGGATATCTATCAATATATCTTTTTCCTCACCCGGCATATCGAACGGCACCTGGCGCAGATGCGGGAATTGAAGGAACAGTTTGAAGACAGCGCCGTGCTGATATAAATTTTTGATTACGCAAAAGGTAAAAGAGTCAACCCGGCTCTCCCCTTGCGGGAGAGCTTTTTTTGTCTCTTTATTTTAAAAAAATGCCAGCAATGAAAAAGAATTTGACATCCACATACGAAAGTATCAACCGCCTCGCGGTATTATCCGCCCATTACAACGTCAGGTACGACGGCTTGTATGACAACGGCGCCGGGAAAGGGCTGCTTGCCATTCTCGCGCACACCTTGCCTGACGGTAAAAAGGTACGGATCACGGGAGCTCCGGGTGGAACGGTAAGGGAAACCTGAAGGCCATCCCCCGAAACAAAATAAAATATGGCCCCGGCAACATGCCGCCCTAGCGGTAGCGCCGGGGCCTTTAAAAACAATTCCACAAAATGGACAATAAAGAATTGCAGAAGATCGTATCGAACGCCAACCTGTGCGACGACTTCTATATGGATACAAAAGCCCTTTACCTGCAAACCCACCGGAAAATGCCGAGCGTAAGCTCCATTTACCAGGTCGATTTCAGGAAGGCCTTTCACTGGGTGAAAGAAAACCGCTCCGAATGGATCGAGGATATTTACACCTACCGGGACTATGACCGTTCCGACAAAACATATACGTTCGACCGTGCGATCGTGGTGCTCCGGGATGTTCCCGTGATGCTCGTATTCGCCCCGGACTACGTGGAGATACTGCACAGCGAGCAGGACCTGGCGCTCGTGGAAGAGCTGACGGCCGGTTTCCAGTCTTTCCGGCAAAGACAAAAACGGAAAGCGCACGAGATCAACCTCGTGCTACAGGAGAGCGGCAGCCTCAGCTTGCGGAGCATGGAGATCAAACGTACAGAAAAAGCGTATCCTTTTCCTGTCGCCCGCACTGGCGCAGGAGATAACCGGCCCTTCATTCATTGAACTGCTGATCAGTTACCCCAACAGCGTGCTTGTGATCGAGGATGCGGAAAACGTGCTGGCGGACAGGGCGCAAACGGAAAATTCCTCCGTTTCCAACCTGCTCAACCTGTCCGACGGATTACTGGCAGACTGTTTGAACGTACAGATAGTATGTACCTTTAACGGCGCTCTTTCCCGTATCGACCGTGCGTTGCTGCGCAAAGGAAGGCTGATCGCCCAGTACGAGTTCAGGGAGCTGCCCGCGCCGCAGGCACAGCGCCTGAGCGCGCATCTTGGATTCGACACGGTGATCGACCGGCCGATGAGCATTGCTGAAATCGCCAATCAGCATGAACGGAATTTTGACGTAAAACAGGTGCAGATCGGTTTTGGTGCTGCACTGCAATCTTAAAAAAATGGCAAAGCTAAAATTACGGGGCAAAGACCTGCGAAACATCGGCTATCCGGAAGGACCGGTGATCAGCGTTGCCATTACCGTAATGGAACAACATTACAAACATTACAAGCAGGACGATGCGCTGGCGCTGCTGCGCGAGGTGCTGGAAACGCCGCAATCCTTCACCGGCGACGAACAGCTGTCGAAGATCGCGGGGAAACTGCTCCCGGAAATTTCCGGCGAGATCGCGATCAACGCGCAGGCGCTGCCTTACCGGGTATATGGGCCGGAGTTTATCGAAGATGGCGCCCTACAGCAGATGGATAACGCCATGAGGCTTCCCGTTACCGCGGCCGGCGCGCTGATGCCGGACGCGCACCAGGGTTACGGCCTGCCCATCGGCGGGGTGCTGGCGGTAAAAAATGCCGTCATCCCCTACGCTGTGGGCGTGGACATCGGCTGCCGGATGTGCCTGAGCATCCTGGACATCCCCCATGAGCAGCTGGAGAAAAAGGCGTCCATCTTCAAAAGGGAGCTGAAAGCCGGAACGGTATTCGGCGCAGGCGCGGAATGGAAGCCGAGGGTGGAAGATGAAGTGCTGGAGCATCCGGCCTTCCGGGAGATAGGGCTGTTGCGACACCTGCAGGCCAAAGCGGCCGCGCAGCTGAGCACGTCCGGCTCCGGGAATCACTTCGTGGAATGGGGACTGGCGGATATTACCGATACACAGAATGAATTCGGGCTTGCTCCCGGGACGTATCTCGGGTTGTTGTCGCATTCAGGGTCGCGCGGTTTGGGCGCACAGATTGCCGGGCATTATACGAAGGTCGCCCGCGAGATGTGCCAGTTGCCGAAGGAAGTGCAGCACCTTGCCTGGCTGGGGCTGGATACCGAAGAGGGCCGGGATTACTGGACGGCGATGAACCTTGCGGGAGCGTATGCGTCCGCTTGTCACCACCAGATCCACCGGCGGCTGATAAAGGCCGTGGGAGGCGCTTTGCTGGCGCGGGTGGAGAACCACCATAATTTCGCATGGAAAGAAATGTACGACGGCGCCGAGCTGATCGTGCACCGGAAAGGCGCTACGCCCGCCGGGAAAGGCGTGCTGGGCGTGATCCCCGGCTCGATGACCGCGCCGGGTTACATCGTGCGCGGCCGCGGCGAGCCTGCTTCGCTGAACTCCGCTTCACACGGCGCCGGCCGCCGGATGAGCCGGAGCAAGGCAACGCAAAGCTTTACGCGTCATGAATTGTCGAAATTACTGTCGGAGAGCAAAGTGCATCTGATCGGCGGCGGTCTTGACGAGGCGCCGGGCGTTTACAAGGACATTGCCGCGGTGATGGCTGCGCAGACCTCGCTGGTGGACGTGGTAGGAACTTTCCGCCCGAAGATCGTGCGGATGGCGGAGGGCGGAGTGCCGGAGGATTAGGGATTTGCTGCGCAGGTGTTAACACCCTTTTTCAGCGTGTATGCCTGGTGAGTGGCGAAACATTGAGAGGTGTTAACACCTCTCAGTTTTGGATGTTTGATAAAAAGCAACGGGTAGTTCGCAGGTGTTAACACCTCTTCCTCGTATATGTCCGGTGAGCGATGAAATAATTCGCAGGTGTTAACACCTCCCCAAAAATCACCTAAAAAAAGAGACCGCTCTATCGAGCGGCCTCTTTTCAAATATTTCAATCCCTACACCCGGATATATATCCTCCGCCGGTCCATCCACCAACCCAATAACCACAATATCAGCACATGGAACAACCCAAATAACAACGAACCCGGATAATCCCCGAACGCCGGCTGGAACACGTGATGGTACAACCAGCCGTAAAGATTCTCATTGTCCGGCCCTATGCGGAA
>CBINIO010000374.1:0-4888 GCA_966250725.1 uncultured Chitinophaga sp. | reverse complement strand
CTGGGCATCATGGTTTGGCAGGACATGCCGAGCGGCGACCTCGGCAACCGATGGGAGCAACGCCCCGGCATCGTGGGCCGCGCCACCGACAAAAAACGCAGCGCCGAATCCGAAAAATATTACCGCGAGGAATGGGACAGGATCATGAACGTGCTGCACAATACCCCGTCCATCGTGGTATGGGTGCCGTTCAACGAAGCCTGGGGCCAGTTCAAAACAAAAGAGATCACCGAATGGACGATGAAAAAAGATCCTTCGCGTCTTGTGAACAGCGCCAGCGGCGGCAACTTCGAGCATACCGGTCATATCATCGACCTGCATAATTATCCTGATCCCGTGATGCCTGATCCTGAAATATATGGCAAGGCGGACAGGGCGATCGTGCTGGGCGAGTTCGGCGGGCTGGGTTTGCCGGTGGACGGGCATGTGTGGCAGCAGAAAGACAACTGGGGCTACCGCACTTTCAAAACCGCGCACGAGCTGTTCAGCCGCTACGGCGAGTATATGATCACGCTGGAATCGCTGATCAGGATCGGGCTTTCCGCCGCCGTATACACGCAAACCACCGATGTGGAAATAGAAACGAACGGGCTGATGACCTACGACCGTAAGGTGTTCAAGAACCCGGTGGAATCCTTCCACAAGGTGCATGAGAAGCTGTACCAGGCGGGATTGGTGACGATGCCGTAATCCCTGCAGCACCGTTCCAACGCGCATGAGAAATTCTAACAGCCGGGATTGGCAACGATAACGGATTATAAACCTATTCAGAACGCCCGGTCATTTCACAGGAAATGGCCGGGCGTTTGCCGTTCATGCATTTTTTGCGGGGAAATGCCGCCCTTCGGGCCGCCGGATCTTTTGCGGGGAAATACTTCCTTCCGGCCGCCGAATCGTACCGGTCGTGTAACAACTTTGGGGCGAAATGGGCGAATCTGATTATATTCGGCCCCTGAAACCAACCAACATTAAAAAAAGTCTCTGTTTATGAAACGTAAATTTCTGTTGCTGGCGCTTGCGGCCACAAGCGTCTTCTCCCTGTTTGAAAACCCTGCGATGGCCCAGCCGAAGCAGGCCGCCGTCAAAAAGGCCACAGGGGAACAATTCCCGGCAGACCCCGACGTGAAGATCGGGAAACTGTCAAACGGCCTCACCTATTACATCCGCCGCAATGCCGAGCCCCGCAACCGCGCGGTGCTGTACATGGCTCTCAAAGCGGGTTCCCTGATGGAGTCCGACGCGCAGCAGGGCCTCGCGCACTTCACGGAGCACATGGCTTTCAACGGCACGAAAGATTTTCCCAAGAACGAGCTGATCAATTACCTGCAAAAAGCGGGGGTGAAGTTCGGCGCTGACCTCAACGCCTATACGTCGTTCGACCAGACCGTTTACCAGCTGCCCATCCCTTCCGACAGCTCCGCGCTGTTCCACAACGCTTTCAAGATACTCGCCAACTGGGCGGGGCATATCAGCATGGTGAACAGCGACATCGATGAAGAAAGAGGCATCATCGTGGAAGAAGAACGCCAGCGCGGCAAAAATGCGCAGTCGCGCATGCGCGACCAGGCGCTGCCGGTGATCCTGCATGGTTCCCGCTACGCCGAACGCATCCCCATCGGCAAGCTGGACATTATCAGGAACTTCAAGCACGAAGAGATCAAAAAATTCTATAAAGACTGGTACCGCCCCAACCTGCAGGCCGTGATCGCCGTGGGCGACTTCGACGTGGAGCAGGTGGAAACGCTGATCAAAGCGAACTTCGGTTCCCTGAAAAATCCCGCCAACCCCAAACCCCACCAGGAATACGGTTTGCCGGACAACAAGGAGCCGATGGTGAAGATCATCACCGACAAGGAATTCCCTTACAACGTGGCGTTCGCCACCATCCGTCACCACGCGAAACCGACCCGCACCACCGCAGATTTTAAAAGCGGCATGATCGTGAGCATGATCAATTCCATGATCGGCGTACGCCTGCAGGAGCTGAAACAAAAAGGCACCGCGCCCTTCGTGGAAGGCCAGCTGACTTACGGCCCCTGGCAGGGCGGGCTCGTTGACGGGCTGAACGCATTGTCCGTTGTGGCCGTTACAAAAGACGCGTCGGAGCTGGACAAAGGCCTGGCCGGCGTAATGGCGGAAGCCGAGCGCATGGCGCAATTCGGTTTTACCGCCTCCGAGCTGGACGTGGTGAAAAAGAACATCGACGCGGGCAACGAAAGAGCGTACAAGGAAAAGGACAAGATCGAGTCCGCCAGCTTCGTGCAGGCGTATCTCAAAAACTTTGTGAACGGTTCGCCTATCATCAGCCCCGACGTTCGTTACGAACTCACCAAAAAATTCCTCGCGGAGATCACGCTGGAAGAAGTGAACGCCGCCGCGAAAAAAATGGTGAAGGAAGAGAACCTGACCGTGCTGGTACAGGCTCCCGAAAAAGATAAAGACAAGCTGCCCACCACGGAACAGCTGCTGGCCGGCCTGCACAACGCGGGTAAAGGTCTTACCGCGTACGTGGACAAAGCCGCCAACAAACCGCTGCTGGAAAAGAAACCGGTAGCGGGTAAAGTAACGTCCACCGAAAAGATCGAAAAGATCGGCGTAACAAAGCTGACGCTGAGCAACGGCGTGACGGTATATCTCAAACCCACCGATTTCAAGAACGACCAGGTGCTGTTCAGCTCGTTCCGCCCCGGCGGCACTTCGCTGATCGCGGATAAAGATTACAAGGCCGCCAATTATGCCGGCACCATTCCCGGCGACGGCATCGGCGAGTTTGACAACGTAACGCTGCGCAAAATGCTGGCCGGCTCCACCGCCCGCGCCGGCGCTTACCTGAACGAGCTGTACGAAGGCTTCAGCGGCAGCGCATCGCCGCAGGACCTGGAAACCGCCCTGCAGATCGTGTACGCGTACGCCACCAACCCGCGCAAAGACCCGGTTGCGTTCAAAAAGAACATGGACGACTACAAGGTAATGCTCAAAAATGCGGACGCTTCGCCCGAAAACGTTTTTGGCGATACCGTGACCGCCGTATTCTCTTCCTACAGCCCCCGCGACCGCAAACCGACCATCGCCGAGCTGGACGAGGTAAACCTCGACCGTTCCTTCGAATATTTCAAAAGCCGTTTTGCGGACGCCAGCGGCCAGACCTTCGTATTCGTCGGCAACTTCGACGTGGCGCAGATCACGCCGCTGCTGGAAACCTATCTCGGCGGCCTGCCGTCCTCGCATGGCGACAGCAAATTCCGCGACCGCGGCGTACGCCCGCTTACCGGCAACATCACCCGCATCGTGAAAAAAGGCATCGAGGACAAAGCGCAGGTGCGTCTTTTCTTCTACGGCGATTACGATTATTCCCTCGAGACCAATATGCAGCTCAGCGCGCTCAGCGACATCCTTGAGTTCAAAGTGCTGGAACGTCTCCGCGAAAAAGAAAGCGGCGTGTACAGCCCGAGGGTGGGAGTGGCCTTTGAAAAGCTGCCTTATGCCAACTACGGCCTCACCATTTCATTCAGCTGCGCGTCCGCGAACGTGGACAAGCTGGTGAACGCCACGCTGGACGAGATCGCGAAGATCAAAAAGACCGGCGCTACGCAGGAAGATGTGGTGAAATTCAAAGCAGAGAACCGCCGCGCTATGGAAGTAACGCTGCGTCAGAACAATTTCTGGCTGAGCTACCTGGTGGGCAAGTTCAAGAACGGCGAAGACCCGTTATCCGTGCTCACGCAAAACGAGCGCCTGGAAAAAGTAACGCCTGAAAGCGTGAAAAAGACCGCGAACAAGTACCTCGGCAACGCCAATTATTTCAAGGCGGTGCTGGTGCCTGAGAAATAGCTGGTAACGATACCCATGCAAAAAGGGCTGTCTCACCGAAGAGACAGCCCTTTTTGCGTAATATGCGCATTATTTTTCCCCCTTCATTTCATTGATCCATTGCGCGATCAGCGCCACGCCTTCCTTATGCACCAGCGTACGCGCCAGCTCCGGCATGGCGGTGCCCGGCTCCGTGCTGTTCATTCGGTAAGCGAGAATGGAAGCGGCCGCGTTGCCCGGCACGATATCGAAATCGAGGCCGCCCGCGCCGTTGCCCGCCGATACCGGGCCTTTCAGGATGCCGAGATGCGAGGGGGCCTGCTGGTCGTATTCGAGGAAAAGACCGGTATTGTCCGCGTCGCCGCCTTTGGTGTGGCAGTGCGCGCAATTGATGTCGAGGTAGGCGCGGGCGCGTTGTGTGAGCGTGTAATGCGCGCTGTCCGTCCACACGGGCGTGGCGGGCACTTTACCGATCTCCGGCATGCCATGCAGAATGCCCGCGGCGGCCCAGCCGAGCAGCTGCTCGCCCTTGCCGTAATGCAGGTTGCGCGCTTTCGGGCCGATGGGCAGCAGCGTGCCGTTGCTGGAATGACAGCGTTTGCAGTCGTTGGTGTTGGGCACCTGGTACACGGTATGCTGGCGCCGGCCGTGATCGTCCAGCAGGGTGACGGGCACCTGTTTGCCGGCGATCCATTTGTCCGCGTCCGTTTGCGCGTCGTTCCAGAGGTAATTCATCACTTTCCAGTTACCGTCCTGCGGGTCTTTATGCAGCAGGCGGGTTTCGATAAAGATCTTTTTTCCCGTGGTGTCGTGGTACGCGAAATTTTTAATGATAAAAGTACCGGCCGGGAAATCGAGCGCGCCGCTGTCGCGGTACTGCATGGCCGCGCCTTCGGGCAGGGCGATGAAACGGTCTTTCAGCGCATAGTCCGTGAACAAAGGCGTGGCAAGATCGTAACGGTGTACGTTGGCTGCGGGCTGCAGCGCGGTCAGCTTCCCGGTAAAAAAGCCGTACCCGGATAATTTTTCCTTACAGCCGGGAGAAGCCGCGGGCTTTGTGGGCCCGCAGCTGTAAAGG
>CBINIO010000373.1:0-4891 GCA_966250725.1 uncultured Chitinophaga sp. | reverse complement strand
CAACGTCACCGAAAACCTGCTGCTTCGCGCCGCGTTCGCGAAGACCATCGGCCGGCCGAATCTCTCCGACATCGTGCCGAATCTCTTCGTCGGCGAGAACGTGAATTTCGGCGTGCCGGGCAATACCAGCGCGTCGAAATCACCGGCGCTCACGTCTTTTACCGTGGCGTCCACCTTATATTCTCCGCCCCAGTTCTTTTCCGCCCATGCCTTTATCGTACCGGGCTGCAGCGACACCACCGTTACTTCCGCGCCGGCATTCTTCAACGCTTCCACCGGTTGGGTGAATTCGGATTCCTCGAAGCCGTCGGTGACCAGCACGGCCACTTTTTTGTCTTTCAAAGATGCCTGTTTCATGATTGTTGTTTTAGGTGATACAATACCTGAAACGCAGCAAAAACAAGTCCGGGCCGCAACAACCGCGGCAGCGGCGCCTGCAGCCATAGCGGGCGGGGATTTATTTACTCAATGCGGGGGCTGGTCTCCCTTCTCCCCTTTGCCGAGCTTCATTTTCACCTTGCCGTCGTCGCCGTCCACCGCGTGCAGGTTGATGACGATGCCTGATTTGCGGCGTTTCTGCAGCTCGTCCACATCGGTGACCAGCTCGTCTTTTTTGGGATTGCGCAGGGGCACGCGCAGCTTGATGTCCGTTCCTTTCGGGATGCCGTACACCCCTTCCAGCTCCACGTTCAGCACGCTGGAAGCGATCAGCATGGGATGAATGTATATTTTGCTGCCCTTGACGTCGAGCGTGTTCGCGATCTTTTCAAAAGTGATATTGCTCATGTCCCGTTTGCGGAACACGAATTTGCCGAGGTTCATAAGCGGTTCGAAATTCACCAGCGCGCCTTTGTTGAGCGTAAAATTGACGGTGCCGTACATGCTGTGCGGCTTTACGGTCGCATCCTCGTTCATGCTGCCGCGCACGTTCGCCGTCGCGGAAAATACGCCTTTGAGATTTTGCGCCGTTACCCCGGTTTGCCCGAAGTTGCCAAAGGCGTGAAACAGCTGGTCCACCTGCACCTGCCGGATGTTGGCGCGTACGCTGAACTGTTCGCCGCCGCCGGTATGCCGGATATTCCCGTCCAGGTTCATTTGCCCGCCTGCGGCGCTAAACGCCACCTTGCTCAGCCGGATGCCCTGCTGGTCCATCCGCAGGCCTGCCTTTACATTACTGGCGGCAAACTGCCGGTAGCGGAGCTTGTCCACCGCCAGCGCCATGTTCACGCTGGACTGCTCGAGCACCACGTCGAGCTGTTTCATGACGCGGCCCATGTTGCGCTGGTTTTTCCGCGCGGGTCTGGCGGGCGTTCTTTTTTTTCTTTTGGAGAAGAAGGATTGAAATTCGTTCAGGTTGATGAGCGGGCTGCGTACGCTCCAGTCCAGCTCTATCTTTTCCGGCGCGGAGAAATAAAGGTTGAGGATGTTTTTGATGCTGCCTTCCATTTGCACGCTGCTGGCGCCGGAGCGCAGGCTGATGTTGCGGAAGAAAAGGTCGGCGCCTTCGAAATCCAGCGTGGCGTTGCAGCTTTGGAAAGCCTGGTTGCGCGGCAGATAGGTAAACGCGCCGTCCTTCACCTGTATGGCGCCGCGGATGTAGCCGGGAATGGTGTCCTTCGGGTTCCAGGTGCCGGCGTAATCGAGGTCCACCATCGCCTGGCCGGCCGTAAATTCAAACAGGTGGCCGAGCGCGTGGGTGAGATGCGTGAGCGGGAAGGAGGACGTAAAACGCCCGGCAAGCACGGGGTGTTCGAGGTTGATCACGCGGATGCTGTCCGCCTTCACCGGGATGCTGTCGTACAGCGCGCTGAACTGCCGGATGGCGAGGCGGGAATTCGCGTTGGTGTGACCGAGCCCCGGCCGCACCTCGTTAAAAAATTCACCGGTAAAATTCACCGCGTCCAGCGTTACGGCGCGGCCTTCGAGCACGTTGTCCTTTACCGTCCAGTTCACTTTTACATAAGGCGTGTCGCGAAACTGCATGCGGCCGTGGATATCGGCCGATACGTCCAGCGGCTGCTTCAGATCGATGCTGTCCAGCTTTGACGCGATATTCGGCGTAACGAGCGAAGCGGCGAAACGGAACGGGATCTTCGGCGCGTTGATGGCGAGCCTGAAACGCGCGGGCTTTTGCGAAAAATCGAACTCGCCGCCGATGTGCAGCGGCTGCCCGTCGAACCGGAAAACCTGCGGCGGGATGCGCAGCGTTTTGTCGTTGCGCGCGTATTGCACGGCGATATGCGTTTTGAGCAGCTTCTGTTTTGCATAGCTGCCTTTGGCGGTATTGAACTGCAGCTCGCCAATGCGGGTTTCGAGGTTCACGTCCGCATTCCATCCGGCGCTTCCAAAATCCATATCGGCGCGGAGCTTGCGGATATCGAGGTCGTAACGTTTAAATTTGATATGGTTTTCCATCACAAAACGGATGTTCTCCAAAATGACGCGGCGGATCGTTGGCTGATCGCTGCCGGCGGGTTTGCGCGGTTCCTTTCCTTTTAACAGGTAGGTGTTGGTGAAGCCGGTGCTGTCGGTATACAGGTAAATGGCGCCGTCTTTCAGGTTCACCTGCCGCACGTCCACCTTTTTACGCAGCAGCGCGAAGGTGTTCACTTTTACGTATACGTCCCGTATATCGAGCAGGGCGTGTTTGTGCGTGGCGAACAGGCTGTCTTTGAGCGATACGTTTTTGAGCGTTACGGAAATGTTGGGGAAGGAACGGATGAGCGAAGGCTCCATGTCCTGGATCTCCAGCCGCCCGCTGATGCGGTCGCTGAGCTGCGCGGTGATCTCCGCGAGAATTTCATCCTTGCGGTTGCGCACGATGAGCGCCAGCACGAACCACAGTATGATAACGAGTACCAGCAGGCTGCCGGCGGAAATAAGCGCGATGCGTAACCAGCGGGGCATGGGCTAAAGTATTGATCATCCTGAAGTTAAACAATCCTTGCAGGCAAAATGTTGATTTCGCAAATTAATCCGATCTTAGTGATGATGTTACCAATTATCATACCTGTTGTAGTGGTCGCGTTTTTGTTCTGGTGGTTCTACCGCCCGAAAAAACACAAAGCCGGCGCCGTGCCGGCGGATGTGAACGGCCTGCTGGAAAAACATGTGAAGTATTACCGCCAGCTGGGCGTGGAGGAAAAGTCGCGGTTTGCCGCGGAAGTAAAGGAATTCCTCGGGCATACCACCATCGAAGGCGTGGGCGCGAAAGTGGAGGACGTGGACAAGGTGCTGATCGCGTCCAGCGCGGTGATCCCGATCTTTGCGTTCCCCGGCTGGAAATACCGCAACCTCACCAACGTGATCCTTTACCCGGATACGTTTGATGAAAAATACCAGTTTGAAGGCGACCGCCGCAACATCATGGGGATGGTGGGCAGCGGGCATCTCAACGGGCAGATGCTGCTTTCGCAGTCCGCCCTGCGGCATGGTTTTTCGGAGAATGCCGGCGGCAGCAACACCGCTATCCACGAGTTCGTGCACCTCGTCGATAAAACCGACGGCACCGTGGACGGCATGCCCGGCAGCCTGCTGCAGCACAGTTATGCGCTGCCCTGGCTGAAGGTGATGCATGAAGAGATCAGGCGGATCGAAAGCGGGCATTCCGATATCAATCCTTATGCGGCCATGAACGAAAGCGAGTTCCTTGCGGTTGCGTCAGAATACTTTTTTGAAAAGCCCGATACGATGGCGCAGCATCATCCCGAGCTGTACCGGCTGCTGAGCCGGATCTTCCGGCAGGACCCTGCGGCGATGCAGGAACTATAAAATTCCTTCCACCTCAACTTTTATAACGGTCGCAATATCGTTCGTTCCCTTTACGGGCAGCTTAAAGATCGTATTACCGTTCCCGTTAGTCGATCTGACGCGGCGTTTGGAACCGATGACGCTGGCCTTTTTCACTTTTTTATCCAGCCCGGTTACTTTCAGCAGGCCATTGGCGGGCCATTCAAACACCGAAAGGTACAGCAGCGTGTTATTGCCTTTTTGTTTACGGGTGATGCGGCCCCAGGATTGCGGCTGCAGCGGGTTGCCTTTTGTGCCGTACACAGCTTCGCCGTTCACCTTCATCCACTCCCCTATTCCTTTCAGACTTTTGATGCTTTCCGCGGGAAACTCGCCTTCGGCGGTGGGCCCTACGTTCAGCAGGTAGTTGCCGCCTTTGGACGCAATGTCCACCAGGTTGCGCACCAGCGTTTCCACGGATTTCCATTTATGATCGTAGCTTTTGAAGCCCCAGGTGCCGTTCATCGTCATGCAGGTTTCCCAGTCGCTGCCGTCCAGCTCGCTGAGGTTGGGGATCTTTTGCTCGGGCGTTCTGTAATCGCCGGGAAAGTTCGGGCGTTTGAGGCGGTCGTTGGTGATGATCTGCGGCTGCAATGCCAGCTGGGCCTGCAATTTTTCGGCGGCATCGTCCGTCATATTGGTCGGCGTGTCCCACCAGAGCACGGCCACTTCGCCGTAATTGGTGAGCAGCTCTTTGACCTGCGGCACGGCTACGTCCTGGATGTACTGATCGAACGTGCGGGTTTCCTGCGCCGGGTCCCAATGACCTTTGTGCTCCTTCGTATAAGCGTTTATTTTCGCGGAATCAGGATTGGGCCAGCCTTCCTTCATATCCTTGCGGGCGGCGGCGCCGCCGGGGTTGTTCCAGTCCTGCGCCTGTGAATAATAAAATCCCAGCTTAATGCCGTGTTTTTTGCAGGCTTCGGCGAGAGGTGTGAGAAGGTCCTTGCCGTAGGGCGTAGCGTCCGTAATGTCCCATTTGCTGGCTTTGGAATTGAACAGCGCAAAGCCGTCGTGGTGTTTGGCGGTGATGACGATGTATTTCATACCCGCGTCCTTCGCCATTTTCACCCATTCCTCCGCATTGTACTTAACGGGATTG
>CBINIO010000372.1:0-4895 GCA_966250725.1 uncultured Chitinophaga sp. | reverse complement strand
GGAGGCGTTGGCTTTCCATTCCCAGGTGATGGTGTTGCCGTTGGCAACGTCTACCATAATGATGCGCGCGTTTTTCTGGTCGCAGATAATGATCTCTTTTTTTGTCGCTTCGGCGGATTCGGCGACGGATTTAGTTTCGGTTACTGTAGAAGCGGGCGTTACGGGCTGGTTGTCTCTTTTGCACGACAACGCCATTAACAGCGCGGTAACAACAAATAGTGATCTCATTGGTGGAGTTGTTTAGGGTGTAAATTGATAAAAAGTAGCGGTCTGCTGCATTAACGGGAACGGGATAAATGTAAATAAATAAAATTAAAACAAAAGAAATATTAACAAATCGTAACCGTATTTGAAACACTTCAAAACAAAAGAAGCTTGATTTTTAAAAGAGAAGGTTAAAATAACAACAGAAAAGCCGTCCCTTGCGGAACGGCTTTCAAATACATTTTCCTCTTCTTCTACTGCTCCAGCACCCGCTTCAGGTTCTGCAGGCTTTCGTCAAAATCCTTCCCGATCATGTTTTCCATGTTCATGAACAGCAGCATCAGGTTCATCGGGTATTTCATGCGGCTGGCCGCCTTCCAGGTAACTTTGGTAACGCCTTCCCCGGCGGGAGCAGTGCTCAGGCTGCTTTGCAGCACGCCTTCAAAAGGTTTGATAAAGATCACTTCGTAATCGATCCGTTCGTTGTTCACGATCTTTTTGATCCGCTGGGAACCTTTGCCCACGCTTTTATGCTGGCTGTCCCAGTGATATATAAAACCCTCAGTGGCGTCGGTGCCGGCATATTCTTTTTGCATGCCGGGGTCCATCATCACGTATTTGAAGTAATGCTCCTGGTTCTTCAGGTATTTTACGTAATCAAACACAGCGGCTACGGGTTTGTTGATCAGCACTTCCCTGGAAATGGCGTAATCTTTCCTTGAAAACAGGCCGATGACAAGCAGCAGCGCGATAATGCCTGCAATGACCAGCAGGATGGTGATCAGGATGTTCATTTGTTATAAATGTTTTCCTGAAAGTACGCATTTGTCCTCAGCTGTTCGTACCTTTTCCAGAAGTAATACGGCACGCACATGATCGCCAGCATGATCAGCGGGAAAATGATATTGAACGTTTCCCCTCCGGCGAACGACCAGGAAGCAAAAGCGCCGAGCATCTGGAATGCGAAGCCCGCATACGCCCATTCTTTCAGCGTTTTATATTTTGTCTGCAAAATGCCTATCACGCCCAGCAGTTTTGCCACGCCGGAAATAGTAAGGAAATACACGGGATAACCCAGCATTTGCATCGCGTCTACACCGGCCTGCTGGCGGGTTACGCCGCCGATACCGTCCATCAGGGCGAACAGGGCGAAGATGCAGGTGGAGATCCAATAAGCGGTTTTGATGGTTTTAGGATTCATGAGGTAAAAGTTTGTGGTGAAATCGTACTGCAAGTTTAATACGAATTCTTTTTTAGCCGGATGTGTGATTAAGACAAAAAGAGGGTTAAATACGACAGCGCTTATTCCGCCTGCGTATTATTTGTAAAGACGAACATGGCGGCGAGTACGGCGGCCGCAGCTACAGATGCAATCGTGCGTACGGTATGGAGCGCATTCCAGGGTTTCTCGAACGCGGCGCGCCAACTGCTTAGCTGCTCGGGCGTGGCGCCGTCGATCTTCAGCGTATCCAGCGTATTGTTCAATGGCACATTTCCCGCTATGGTGACGCCGAACACCCCGACAATATAAATGACCGCCACTGCCAGCAGCCACCAGAAACGCACCTGGTCGCGGCTGTAGCTCAGCCAGGCGGCGGCCGGCAGCAAAAGCGCGGCGCCGAGGAAACTGGCAAAGAACAGCGGGTTCAGGATGGCGCGGTTGATCGACTGCATCGCCGAGAGATACATCGCGTCAGGCAAACGGCCGAGGCCGGGGTTTACGGATACGGCGTAGGCGTAGAAAAGTCCCGCCGCAAGCATGGTGGCGATGGTGGCGAGGAGAAGAACGGTGTTAACGATCATGAGATAGCGTTTTACAGGATATTTTACAATTCAGGCCGGTAAATATACTGCGCTTTTCCGACGCACTGAAGGGGTGTAAAAAAGACATTCCCGGGGGTTGATCGCGACATGCATTCCCGGTAATTTCGGGGTATGAAACATATATCCATCCTCGTACCCCTGGGCCACACCAGCGTAGTGAACATCGAGGGTTCGCTGCAGATACTTTCCGAAGTGAACGGTTTCCTGGCGGCTTTGGACCGCCCGCCGCTTTTTACCGTGGAGTTGGTGGGGCTCGAAAAAGACAACAGCCAGCGCAACGGCCTGTTCTCCATCCGGCCGGACAAGCTGCTTGGCGAAGTGCCCAAAACCGATCTCATCATCATTCCCGCCATGCATGGCGACCAGTGCGAAGCGCTGGAAATGAACAAAGCGTTCATTCCCTGGATAAAAGACCAGTACAACCGCGGCGCCGAGCTGGCCGCTTTCTGCATCGGCGCTTTTTTTCTCGCCGGCACGGGGCTGATGAAAGGGAAACAATGCGCCACGCACTGGAAGTTCGCCAACGAGTTCCGTAACATGTTTCCCGACGTGAACCTCGTGGACGATAAGATCATGACGGAGGAAGACGGCATTTACACCAGCGGAGGCGCTTACTCATGGCTCAACCTGACGGTTTATCTCATAGAAAAATACGCCGGCCGCGAAGTGGCCATCCTCGCTTCGAAAGCGTATATGATAGACATCGACCGCACCAGCCAGAGCCCTTTCATCATGTTCGAAGGTCAGAAAACGCATGAGGACGAGCCCATCAAAAAGGCGCAGGAATACATCGAGCGCAACTTCGAGGAAAAGATCACCGTGAACCAGCTGGCCGCCATGTTCGCGCTCGGCCGCCGCAACCTCGAACGGCGTTTCAAAAAAGCCACGTCGAACACCGTCGTGGAATACATCCAGCGCGTAAAGATCGAAGTGGCGAAAAAAGGCCTGGAGACCAGCCGCAAAAGCGTGAACGAGCTGATGTACGACGTAGGGTACAACGATACCAAGGCGTTCCGCACCGTGTTCAAACGCGTAACGGGCCTTTCTCCCATCGAATACCGCAACAAATACAACAAGGAAGCCGTGATGGCGCAGACGGCGTGAATATGTCGTATTTACCCCTACAATTTGTCGGGAAAGCAACCCGCTCGTTCGGGCAAACGCGGGTACCTTTACAGGAGTAATCAGGCAATGACAGCAGCGGGCCGCGCCGGCAGGGTGCAACCCGCGTCAAATCGAAACGAGCGATGTCCAAACCATATAAACTCCTCCTGTATTCCCTTGGGATCAACGACCGGCAGCTGAACGCGCTTAACTGGCTGGTGGGCAAAGAGCCCGCGGCCATCAAGCTGGCATGTATAGAGAACGCGGCGGACGTGATCCCGCAGTCCGACCGCTGGGTGAAGGCGGTACGCGCGGTTTTCAGCCGGAAGGGCTACCAGGTGGAGCCCATCGACCTGCGTCTTTTCCGCAACCGGCGGCAGCTGCTGCGCGAGAAACTTTCCGGAAAAGATGTGATCTGGCTGGGCGGCGGCAATGCGTTTTATCTCCGCTGGATATTGCGCGACAGCGGCGCGGACGATATCATCCGCACGCTGGTAAGCCAGGGTAAAGTATTTTCAGGCTGGAGCGCGGGCGCGATCGTGGCCGGTCCCACCATCGAATACTTCGATTCCATGGACGACCCGGACGATGCGCCGGAAGTGATCCTCGAAGGGCTGAACCTCACCAATATCATCGTGATACCGCATATCGACAACGCGGATTTTATCGACGGCGCCCACCAGGCCAACATGGCGCTGCAGGCCGCGGGGTATTTCACGCTGCCGCTGGGCGATGAAGAAGTGCTGGTGATCTCGGGCGACGATCAGCGGATCATTGAGTAGCGGGCTTCACGCTGTCCGTATGTAACCGGCAGGCTCCATCCGTTCACGAACATTTCACTTTCTTCAAATATCGAATTTTCACCGGCAGGCCCCATCCGCCGGCAAACATTCCACTTTCAACATACGCCGCGATGCAAGGCATGCACAGGCGTCCTGCCACGATTTGAGATTTTTGCGGTAATTTTCACCTTTCATTCAAACGGAAAGGATCTATGACGCAAACCATTCAACTCAGGTCGGTGAACGTGACGCGGTACGTGACCCCATTGCGCGAAGGCGGCAGCCTTCCGGCCATCGCGGAGGCGGACGACGGCTTTTTATACGTGCTGAAATTCCGCGGCGCGGGGCAGGGCATCAAAGCATTGATAGCGGAGCTGATCGGCGGGGAAATTGCCCGCATGCTCGGCCTGAAAGTGCCCGAGCTGGTTTTCGCTTGCCTGGACGAAGCATTCGGCCGCACCGAACCCGACGAGGAAATACAAGACCTGCTGAAAGCCAGCACAGGATTGAACCTCGGCCTGCATTACCTTTCCGGCGCCATCACCTTCGACCCCACCACCACTTCCATCGATCCCCTCACCGCTTCGCGCATCGTGTGGCTGGACTGCCTGCTCACCAACGTGGACCGCACGGCCCGCAATACGAACATGCTGCTCTGGAACCGCGAGCTGTGGCTGATCGATCACGGCGCTTCCCTCTACTTCCACCACTCCTGGACCAACTGGGAGGAACAGTCCGTAAAACCTTTCGTACAGGTGAAAGAACATGTGCTGCTGCCTTGGGCGGACCAGCTGGCCGCCGTGGACGCGGAATCGAAAGCAAAACTAACGCCTTCGCATATACGCACCGTGGTGTCGCTCATCCCTGACGAGTGGCTGGTAACGCACGGCGAAGAGCCTGAAGCATCGAGGGAGGTGTATTACCGCTTCCTCGTAAACCGTTTACAACATTCGGAGATCTTTTTAAAAGAAGCGCAACATG
>CBINIO010000371.1:0-4916 GCA_966250725.1 uncultured Chitinophaga sp. | reverse complement strand
ACGATGACGATGATGACGACGATACCCCGAAAAGAGGCCGCCCCGCCAAAGCCGGCGCCAAAAAGAAAAAGGGCGACGACGATGACGACGATATGGACGACGACGATATGGACGATGACGACGATGCATGGGAAAAAGGCGACGATGATGATTACGATCCCGACTTCGAGGAGTTTGATATGCCGAAACCGAAAAACAAACGCGGCCGCCCCAGCTCCAAAAAGAGCGACGACGACGATGACCTCGGTTTCGACGACGACTTTAAGGACATGGGCATGTTCAACGACCGCTTTGATGACGACGACGATGATTTCTAATTTTTAAACGTGCTATCATACAGTTTTCCTGTTGAAAATATAAGCGCATTCAAACAGCAAATGTTGAGCTGGGGCAACCGGTTCAACATTTGCTGTTTTTTGGACAATAACGATTACCGGTTCGCCGGTTCGGGCGCTGAAGCACTGCTGGCCGCGGATGCCGTGGAAGTGCTGCAATGCGCCGCCGGCAACGCTTTCACCCGGCTGAAAGATCTTCATACCGCCAGGCCCGGCTGGCTCTTCGGTCATCTCGCCTACGATCTCAAAAACGAAACGGAAAAGCTCGGCTCCAGCCATCCCGACGGCGTGGGTTTCGCGGACATGGCTTTTTTCCGCCCGCGTTACCTGCTCATGCTCCTGCGCAACGAGCTGCGCGTCAGCGGCGAAACCCTCACGGAAAACGAGGCCCGGGAAATTTACCGGGAATGCCTGCAACAGCCGCTTCCTTCCGTTGTCAATACCACGCCCGTCGCCGCGCTCGGCGCGCATCTCGACCGCTCCGCCTACCTGCGTGCGGTGCGCGCTTTGCAGGAGCATATCCGCAAAGGCGATTGTTACGAAGTGAATTTCTGCCGCGAACAATTCGCCCGCGTACGGATCGCCGATCCGCTGGCGCTGTTCCTCCGCCTCAACGCGCTTTCCCCCTCGCCGTTTGCCGCGTATTACCGGCAGGGCGCACGGTACCTGGCCTGCTCCAGCCCCGAGCGTTTCC
Source organism: uncultured Chitinophaga sp. (assembly GCA_966250725.1). Lineage (GTDB taxonomy): Bacteria > Bacteroidota > Bacteroidia > Chitinophagales > Chitinophagaceae > Chitinophaga. Next base: position 3,887 of record CBINIO010000371.1, on the reverse strand, counting down.
TGCGGAAAAAAGGCGATACCATTATCAGCCAGCCGATCAAAGGCACCGCCCGGCGCGCGGCCACTCCTGATGCTGATGCGGCCCTGCTGCAAGCGCTTCGCGGCAGCGCGAAGGAACGTTCCGAAAACGTGATGATCGTGGACCTCGTTCGCAACGACCTCTCCAAAACCGCCGTGCAGGGCAGCGTGAAAGTGGAAGAGCTTTTTGGCATCTATACTTTCCCGCAGGTGCATCATATGATCTCCACGGTATCGGCCACGCTCAGCCCCGACCATCATTTCACCGACGCGATCAAACACGCCTTTCCCATGGGCTCCATGACCGGCGCGCCAAAGCTGCGCGTGATGGAGCTGATCGAGCAATACGAAAAAAGCAGGAGAGGATTGTTTTCAGGCGCGGTGGGCTACATTACGCCCGAAGGGGATTTTGATTTTAACGTGGTGATCCGCAGCATTCTTTACAATGCGGAGGAGCCGTACGTGTCGATCCAGACGGGCTCGGCCATTACTTTTTATTGCGACCCGGAGAAGGAATGGGAGGAATGTTTGTTAAAGGCGAAGGCGCTGGAAACCGCGCTGGGCGGGTGATTGAAGGGCTCTTTGCTGCCTGCTCCGAAAATGAAAGATAAGTACGTCTGCCGACGGACTATCGAAATGAAAATGACGGGCAGGTCGGGAAAGGAAAAAGAGGGAAGCAAATCTCACGAATTAGAAACCAGTTGCCCCACCGCACTATCCACATCCGGGTACGAAAACACGAAACCGGTCTGCTGTATTTTTTCAGAAGAAACTTTCACGCTTTTCAACACCTCCGTGCTCATTTCGCCCAGCGCGAGCTTCAGCGCGAACGCGGGCACATGCACGGTGATGAAACTGCGGCCTTTCATGGCCCGCGCCAGCGATTGCACGAGCTGCAGGTTGGTAACGGGGTGGGGGGCTACGGCGTTGTATACGCCCTGCAGCTGGTCGTTCAGCAGCGCGGTGTAATACAGGCGCACCAGGTCATGCAGATGTATCCAGCTGACGAACTGCTCGCCGTTGCCCATGACGGTGGCGAAGCCGAACCGCGCCGGCTTGCGGAACTCGCGGAGCGCGCCGCCTTCCAGGCTCAGCACGATGCCGGTGCGGAGAATGATCACGGGTTTGCCGAGCGTTTCCATCTGCCGCAGGCTCTCTTCCCAGGCTTTGCAGGTAACGCCCAGAAAATCATGGGCGGGCGGGTCGGTTTCGGTGAATAATTTGCCGGTGTATTCGCCGTACCAGCCGGTGGCGGAGGCGCCGATCACTTTTTTGACCTTGTTGGGATGGTCGCGGAGACTTTCAAACAGCAGGTTGGCCGTTTCCGTCCGGCTGTCCGCGATCTCCTGCTTCCGGCCGGCGGTCCAGCGGCGGTCCGCCACGTTGGCGCCCGCAAGATGGACGATATGATCGGCGGACTGCAGCGCGGCGATATCCAGCTTTTTGCGGGCGGGGTCCCACTGCGCGTACCGGAGGCCGGCCTGCTGCGAAGTTTTTTTGCTTCGCGTGAACACCGTCACCTGGTATCCCCGTTCCAGCAATAAAGTTGTCAAAGCCCGCCCTACAAGCCCGGTGCCACCCGTAATTAATACCGTTTCTTTCATAGCTAACGCCCGCGTTTTGTACATAAAATTACGCAATAAATCGCGGCCTGTTCTTAGTGCTTTGCAATAACGTATTTTTCGTGTAGGTTTGAAAGCAGAACATGCATAAAACTGGTACATTCGACGTTTATCCTGTATCTAACCAAAAAAAATTGTCCATGCGCATTCGTCATATCGTGCAAATTAGTGTGCTGTTGCTGTGCAGTGCGGTCGCCAACGCCCAAAAGATCACTTACTCCGAACCGGAACGGGATGATTACAAGACCACCGAATTCGAGATCATCGGCAGGCTGGGCGGTAACATATTGGTTTACAAAGCAGATCGCGGGGAATACCACATTTCCATATACGATAACGGCATGCAGCTGAAAGACCGCGTACGGCTGGATTTCCTGCCCAAAAAGCTCATTAGCGTCGATTTCGTGGCCTATCACGACCGCGCGCTGATGATCTACCAGTTCCAGCGGAAAGACGCCGTGTACAGCTTCGCCGCGCAGGTAAACCCGGACGGCAGCTTTACCGAAGCGCCTATTATGGTGGATTCCACCCGTATCGGCAACTTTTCAAGAGAGAACAAGATCTATTCCGTGGAAGTGTCCGAGGATAAAAACCGGATACTCGTATACAAGATCAACCAGGACAAGGAGAACGACAACGTGTTTTATACTTTCCTGTACGACAGCAACTTCAACCTGGTGAACAACAGCCGCGTATCGCTGCCGATGGAAGGCAAACGCCAGTTCCTCAGCAACTTTACCCTCAACAACGAAGGCGACCTGCTTTTTACCAAGCTGGACCGCACGTCCAACCGCGATTACATCGTGTCCGGCGAGCTGGTGATCAAACGCGCGGTGGTGGATTCTTTTGAAACCGCCGTGTTCGAAACGAAGAACATGCTGCTGGACGAAGTGAAGATGAAGCTGGACAACCAGGACAAACAGGCGCTGATCACCGCGTTCTACTACAAACAGAAGCGCGGCAACGTGGACGGCATTTACCTGCTGCGCCTCGATTACGACAAACGGGAACGCCTGTTTGAAAAAACGGTGGCTTTCTCGCCCGAACTGAAACAAAGCGCCCGCGGCGACGCTTCCGCCTCCGCGGCCTTCAACGACTACTTTATCCGCAAGATCGTGAACACGGCCAACGGCGGCTTCCTGCTGACCGCCGAATCGTATTACACCACTTCGCGCAGCCAGCCCTGGAACCGCTGGAACTACATGTACGGCGGATTCGGCGGGTACAATCCCTATTATTATTCCCCTTATTCCCCCTACTACTACAATCCCTACGGCTGGAACGACGGCCAGGGCACGCGCTACCACTACGACAACGTGGCCATCATGGCGTTTGACGAGAACGGGGACATGCAATACAGCAACTTCGTGCACAAGAACCAGTTTGACGACGGGGCGGACCTGTACCTGAGCTATATGCTGGTGAACGTGGGCAGCGAGCTGCGTTTCCTGTTCAACACGCTCGACCGCAGGCAGTACGTGCTCACCGAAAACACCATCGGGCCGGACGGGAAGGTGGACCGCAGCCCCACCCTCCGCAACCTGGACAAAGGGTTTACCTGGATGCCGCGCTACGGCAAGCAGATCAGCGCCCGCAGCGTGCTGATACCCTGTATTTACAGGAATTACATCTGCTTTGCTAAAATTGACTTTTAATCACATCTTTGCATCGTGATAAAATTCTTCAGATCCGGCAATCCGCTGACGGTATTGTTGCTTTTTATATACCTGCTGTTTGTCAAATTCTATTATCTGATCCACCCGTCCGTTTACCAGGCGGACGGTTCCGAGGGCCTGCTCTACACGGAGATCACCCGCTGGCTGGAAAATATCGCCGGTAAAAGCGCCGTGTTCTTCACCTGCCTGGCCATGCTGCTGCAGTTCCTCCAGGCCTTGCTGTTCACCCGCATCATCAATACGCACCGGCTTTTTTCCAAGGACACTTACCTGCCCGCCATGTGTTTCCTGCTGTTCACCTCGCTGCTGGACGGCTGGAACGTGTTTTCGCCCGCCCTGCTCGTGAACACCGTGATGCTCTGGATTTTTTCCAGCATTTCGGACCTCTACATGCGCGCTTCCGCCCGCGACGTGGCGTTCAACATGGGTTTCGCCCTGGGCCTCTGCGGGCTGATGTATTTCCCCTCCGTATTGTTCCTCGCGCTGCTGCTTCTGAGCCTGCTCATCATGCGCGCTTTCAGTCTGGCGGAATGGATCATCGGGCTGCTGGGCATTTTGTGCCCCTTTTACCT
>CBINIO010000370.1:0-4917 GCA_966250725.1 uncultured Chitinophaga sp. | reverse complement strand
ATCGATCTTGTCGGCATCTTCATCTTTCACATAACCGATCTGCTAGAACTAAATGTCGAACACCCAGCAGCCGGGAGTCATGGGAGCAGTGGAATCTGGCACCAGCAAACCAAGCGTGGCGGCTTCCGGGTTGCCCCAAAGATCTTCCAGCACGCGGTGGCTCTGGGCTTCGTCCAGGTAACGGAACCCTTTGGGCACGTCCAGCACGGCGCCGTTGCCGAGTTTAATAATGCCGGTCTTGTAAGTGAAAGTCGCGTTTACCGAATCGGTGAAATGTTTGACCATCTCAAAGTACTCGGCATCGGAAAGCTCCTGCCCGGGCGCTTCGGATGCCATCGGGCCGCTCGTATCGAGCTGGGCATGGGCGGCGAGGGCAAACGCCATCGCGCAAACAATTAAGGGGAGTTTTTTTTTCATGGTATAGGAGGTTGATATTAAACAGCCCGTCAGTCAAACTTCAGCTTATCCAGCACTCCGGGCAACAATTCCTGCATTTTTTCAAACACCACCCGCTCCTCTTTCCGGATATGCTCTTCGAGGCTTCGGGCCAGTGTATCCATGTCCGTTATAAGGTCTTTGCTGTCCACCAGCGCGCTGTACATCCCTGAAATAACGCGGTGTTCGTTCAGCAGCTCGTCCAGCATGGCGTCCATTTCGGGGAAAAAGCCGCGGCATTGTTCAAAAAGATGATCTTCCTTTTGTATGTGCGGCACCATCACTTCCTGGAACACCTTTACCATATAATCCATTTTGGCGTTGGTGTCCAGCGGGAAACCCTCGTAAGGGGCGGCATCTTTTTTCAGGTACCTGCATACGAACAGCAGGCTTTTATGCTCGTGCGAAAGCGGGATCAGGTTCGGGTGACGCTGCATCTATGCGGTTTTTGGCGTATTCGTTTTGCGGGCATACCAGATCAGCGCGGCGCCGCCGATCACCAGCAGGCAGGAGATCAGCTCGGCCTGCGTGGGCTGGAAAATGAGGTCTTCATATTTTGTGTTCACCCTGATCTTTTCCACGAAGAACCTTTCCACGCCGTTCAATATCAGGTAGATACCGAATATTACGCCGGGAGTGGTCACTTTTTTGCGGATAGCCATCAGCACGATAAAGAACAGGCCGCACACGATAATCTCGTAAAGCGGCGTCGGGAAAACGCCCACTGGCAACGCGTTGCAGTATTCGCCGGTACAGCCGTCGAGACGGATGCCGTCGTTCACTACGTTGTGCGGGTAGCTGTACGCGATAAAATAATCGGGCAGCCAGCTGAGGGCGGCGGGTTTTTCAAAGCTGCGGTGCGGCACGGCCTCCAGGCTGCCGAACTGTTTGATAAAATAATCCGCGTTCTTTTGCACGATCTCCTGGTACTGCGCCGGCGCGATCTTCACCACTTTGCCGGTAGCGGGGTCGGTGCCATAAGCGCTGTTGTTGATGCCCCAGTCGCCGTCGCCGGCAAACTGGCAACCCATGCGGCCGATGGCGTAAGCCAGCATCAGGGCCGGGCCCGCGCTGTCCACCAGGTGTTTCCAGCTGATGCTTTTTTTATTCGCGTAGCGGATGATCACGTACGCCGCCACGATGAGGCCGCCGTAAAAGGTAAGACCGCTGGCGGAAAAGATGGAACCCCAGGGATCGTTCACGAAATCGCCCCAGTTCTCCAGGTTGTGAAATATCTTGGCCCCAATCAAACCGGCCACCGCGGCCATGATGGTAAAGTCCGGCACGCGCTGGTGCGGGTATACAAGCTGCGTTTCTTCTTTTGGTTTTGGGAGGGCTTTCTTTTTGCGGGTATAATATTTATAATACCCCATGACCGCCGCCACCAGCACACCGCCGATAAAGCTGCCCTGCAGGGAAAGGAGATAATCGCGGAAGTCGCCGATATCGCCAAAAAGGCCCAATAATTTATAACCGATGATAAAACCGATCACGGCGCTGGTGATAATTTCCCCCAGCGACGCGGGTTTGCCTACGATCACTTTTTCGGGAACGGGGTGCAGCAGGCCGAGCTTCTCGCGCCGCCGCAATTCGGAGGTTAGCACATAGGCCGCGGCCAGAAATGCCACCGCCACAAAAAAACCGAACGTCTGCAATACTTTAAGACCCGGGATCTCTACCCCGAACAAATCCTTGAAAGCGTAATACAAGTTAGGATACATAGGCAAAAAAAATGGTGATCTGTTTTCCTATGAACAAAGCCGAATTAGTCAGTCGGAAAATCAAACCACCAAGTTACATTTCAAATATGAATAAACCACTACGAATTTACAAACAGTATCCGTAACCGTTATCCATACCGGTTTTTTAACAGTATTCGTCGAACGCGGCCAGCAGGTTGGTCGCGATCATCTGGGCCGAACGGCCTTCGATCATGTGGCGCTCGATAAAGTGCACCAGCTGACCGTCCTTGAACAAAGCGATGGACGGGGAAGAAGGCGGGTAAGGCATCAGGTGCGTACGGATCTGCTGCACGGCAGCGGAATCAAAACCGGCGAAGCTGGTCGTCAGCCTGTCGGGTTTCTTTTCGCTGGTAGCCACCGCCATCAGCACGCCGGGGCGCGCAGTACCGGCGGAGCAGCCGCATACGGAATTGATCACCACCAGGGTCGTACCGCTTTCCTTTAATACGTCGTCCACCTTTTCAGGGGTCAGCATTTCTTCAAAACCATTATCTGTTAATTCTGCCTTCATCGGCATCACGAGTTCCGCAGGGTACATAATTATTTATTTTTTGCAAAGTTAATAATATATCGACATACTTCAATAAATATCCTGTTTTGACAATTTGTCTTATATTTTTGATTTACTTTGACAACTTGTCATTAAAATTCAATGTTTTTCTGCACTTTTTTCGGTTTCCCGGCATTGGTATCCGGTTTGATCTATACCCGGCGTAACCGAAAAAAAAATGGTTTAACTCAAAATTATAAAACGCTATGACACTCGTAAAATTCAATCATCAGCCGGTTAAGACCTTTAGCAGCCTTGTAGACGACATTTTCAACGGCAAGTTCATTAACCGCGACTTCGCCACCTCCGACTTCTTCGGCAGCCATACCCCGGTAAACATCGTGGAAACCAAAGACGCCTATGTGCTCGACGTGGTGGCCCCCGGCCTGGCGAAGGAAGACTTCAAGATCAAGCTGGACGCGCAGACCCTGACCATCAGCGCGGAAAAGAAGACCGAAGAAAAAGAAGAGACCGACAAACACATCCGCCGCGAGTACAGCTTCCGCTCCTTCTCCCGCTCCTTTACGCTGGACGAGAACGTGGACGCTGAAAAGATCAGCGCGAAATACGATAACGGCGTCCTGAAGCTGACCCTGCCCAAAAAAGAGGAAAAACAGGAAACCGTAAAAGAAATTACAGTTGCATAAGGGTTAGGAATAGTTGCGATTTGACATTCGAATTTCAACAATAAGGAGCTGCTCTTTCCAGGGCGGCTCCCTTTTTTTATGTACCAAATTACCACTAACGTTGAATGGCCGGGTTGCAGGATGGAAGTACCTTGGAGAAAAGCCTGTCCCCCACTATGCCCGCAACTGTGAGCAGCATCCGTCGCCTTTCCGATACCCTGTACGGCCAAGCCGAAACATGGGTAACAGGCAAGCTTATACGTAATACTGCCTGCCCTTACGACCAGGCCCGCATCAAAATGCTGTTCGATTATCTTTTCTTCTACAGTCTTGTATTGACGCCCATCCTCCTGGCGGTGGCGTACCAGCGGGACTGGACCAACGTGCTGGTGACCGCTTCCTTCATCTCCATTTTCGTGTTATGCGCCGCGCTGATGGCCTCCGGGGTGAATCTTGCCATAGCCGGCACCGTAGCCGCTCTCAACACCCTGCTGATACCGATGTTCAGCTCCTTTGCCAACGATATGGACGTATCCCCCATTTATGCCATACCCTGGATGATGGCCTGCCTGCTCGGTTACTTCGTGGTGAACCTGCGGGCGGCGCTGGGCCTGAGCGCTATCCTGGTGGCCTACCTCTGCCTGGTGGCGGCGATAAAGATCAATAACATCCCGGTGCTGCTGCCTTCCACGTATTCCGCCATGGACAAATACCTCGCCACGCCTTTCCTGATGGCTACATGATCGTATGCCTGCGGGTGTGGGGCGTGTATTACCTCAACATCACGCGGATGGAACAAAAGGCAAGACTGGAGCAGCAGCAGCGGTTCACCGCTTTTATCAACCAGCAGCTGACCAAACAGTTCCTGCTGGTGAAAGGGCTTTCACGTTCGGGCAAATCCGAGAACCAGGAAGGGAATACCGAAATGCTGGACGCGTGTTTTTCGGAGATAGAGAAGCAGTGCGACAGCGCCATCCAGTTCCTGGACGGGGCGCAGCCGGGAGAGAGCGCATAGGGCGCCTACGGGAACTCTCCTTCTTTGACAGGGGTACAGCCATCTTCCATCTTGGCGCTTTCCCTGACAGGGCGTACAAGCCGCGCCAGTTTCCGTTTTCGTTGAGGCATAGTCATCTTCTGCCATGGCACTTTCTTTTACAGAAGCGTGCAATCCGCGCCCATTCCCATTTTCGTTGAGGCGCCGCCGTTGCCTACAGGCAATCGTCCTTCCTTCGCGTATCCACCAGGTAAATGATCTTCCAGCCGTCCGGACTTTTAAACAATTGAAAAGAATTGACCCCGCAATGCGAGAATTTGTTGTTGAGGTAAAACGAATACGGCGTCCAGACGCTTGCGAGCGGGCCGTCGACTAAAATTTTGCTAAACGAGATCCGCTCATCCCACACGTCCGTGTGAGGTGTTCCTACGGCTGTTAGAAATTTTTCAAAGGAAGCGGTCACCAGCCGGAGCGAGCCGTCTTTGGTGGTTAAAGCGGTCTGCATGACGGGGTTTTCATAGAACACATCCTTTACCATTGCGCTATCCCCGCGTTTCATGCCGTCAAATA
>CBINIO010000369.1:0-4936 GCA_966250725.1 uncultured Chitinophaga sp. | reverse complement strand
TTGGCTCTCGGCCTGAAAAAGATGAACAACACCGTAGAAGTGGAAGCTACCCCCCAGATCCTGGGCATGGTGCGTAAAGTGAACCACCTGGTTAAAGTGGAAGAAGTGAATGCATAATGTAAAATTTTGATTTTTATATTGGCATCTTACTTTTTTTAAATTATCATTGTAAAAGCGAGCGGTTGATTTCCGCGTAAGTAAAACAATTCAAGACTATGAGCTTACAGAATTTAAGGCCTGCAAAAGGCGCAGTACATAAAGAAAAACGTTTGGGCCGTGGTGAGGCTTCCGGTAAAGGCGGCACTTCCACAAAAGGTAACAAAGGTGCGCAATCCAACACCGGTTACTCCAGCAAAAGAGGCCACGAAGGCGGTCAGATGCCTATCCAGCGCCGTCTGCCGAAACGTGGTTTTATCCCTATCGACCGCACTGAATACAAAGTGTTCAATATCGGCCAGCTTGACCAGATCATCGAAAAATACGGCATCCAGGAATTCTCCCTGGAAAACCTGTACATGAACGGCCTGATCAGCAAGACCAGCAAAGTGAAAGTGCTCGGCCACGGAGAACTGAAAAGCAAAGTAACGCTGAAAGTGAACGCGATCAGCGAGAAAGCCAAATCAGCCATCGAAGCAGCCGGTGGATCTGTAGAACTGGTTTAAGAAATTACGATAGAGAAGGCGCCTACGGAGTAGTGCGTCTTTTCGAATTTACACGCGTTATTAAACTCTTATCTTCCTGTGAAGAAATTTATCGAAACCATAAAGAACATCTGGAGCATCGAGGACCTGCGCAAACGCATCATCACCACGCTGCTTCTGACACTGGTGTACCGTATAGGCTCCTATATCACCCTTCCGGGTCTCGATCCGAACGCACTCGCCAGCTTTTCCGAAACGTCGCAGCAAGGCATTCTCGGTTTGTTCAACATGTTCGCCGGAGGTTCGTTTTCGCGTGCTTCCATCTTCGCGCTGGGCATCATGCCGTACATCTCGGCATCCATCGCCATCCAGCTGCTCACCATCGCGGTTCCCTATTTCCAGAAACTGCAGAAGGAAGGTGACAGCGGCCGCAAAAAAATCAACCAGTATACCCGCCTCCTCACCGTGATCGTTACTGCTTTCCAGGCCAGCGCCTATGTCGCTTACCTCAGAACGCAGTCCGGCTCGGCGCTGATACCGGAATACGGCACCTTCATGTTCTGGCTCTCCACAACGGTAGTGCTCACCGCGGGCACCCTGTTCGTAATGTGGCTGGGTGAGAAAATGACGGATAAAGGGATCGGTAACGGTACTTCCATCATCATCATGGTCGGCATCCTTGCCCGCCTTCCCGAAGCCCTGTTGCAGGAATTCTCCCTGAAAACGACCGGCGCCGGCGGCGGCCTTCTCCTCTTCCTCGTGGAGCTGGCATTCTTCATCCTGATCACCATCGGCCTCATCCTGCTGGTACAGGGCACGCGCAAGATACCCGTGAACTATGCAAAACGCATCGTTGGCAATAAACAATACGGCGGGGTGCGCCAGTTCATTCCCCTCAAGGTGAATGCATCCGGTGTAATGCCCATCATCTTCGCCCAGGCCATCATGTTTATCCCTGCCACCGCAATAGGCTTCGCTACGCAAAGCGCGGACGCTTCCACCTTCATCCGCATCTTCAGCGATCATACCAATCCCTGGTACAACCTGATCTATGCAATACTCGTGGTCGTGTTCACCTTCTTCTATACGGCGCTCATCTTCAACCCCACGCAAATGGCGGATGAAATGAAAAAGAACAACGGTTTCATCCCCGGCGTAAAACCCGGTAAAGCCACCGCCGATTACATCGGCGCGGTAATGGACCGTATCACCCTGCCGGGCGCGTTTTTCCTTGCCATCGTGGGCATTATGCCCGGCATCGCCGCTGCGATGAACATCAACAGCAACTTTGCCACCTTCTTTGGCGGCACCTCGCTGCTGATTATGGTAGGCGTAATTCTCGATACCTTGCAGCAGATCGAAAGCCAGCTGCTCATGCGTCATTACGACGGTCTCATGAGCTCCGGCCGCATCAAAGGCAGAACAACGCCGGCCAGCGCCTGATACCGCTGCCAGTACAATATTTGCAGCCATCCGGTCTACCCGGATGGCTGTTTTCTTATTATTGACTAACTTCGCATGTTATGATCCATTATAAGACGAAAGAAGAAATCGAGCTGATCCGCGAAAGCGCGCAGCTCGTGAGCGCTACCCTGGCCGAAGTGGCCGCCCGGCTCAAACCCGGGATGAGCACGCTGGACGTGGACGCCATCGCCGAAACGTTTATCCGCGATCATGGGGCGGTGCCCTCGTTCAAGAACTACAAAGGTTTTCCCAATACCTGCTGCATATCCGTGAACGAAGCCGTGGTACATGGCATTCCCAATGGCTACACGCTCCGCGACGGCGATATCGTGTCCGTAGACGTAGGCGTGTACAAGAACGGGTTTCATGGCGACAGCGCCTATACCTTCGCCATCGGCGAAGTGCCCGTGCATGTGCAGAAGCTGATGGCCGCCACTAAAACGGCGCTGGCGAAAGGGATCGAAAAGGCCATAGTGGGCAACCGCGTGGGCGACATCGCCTATGCCATCCAGGAATACGTGGAGAAGGAGAGAGGCTATGGCGTAGTGCGGGAGCTGGTAGGCCACGGCCTCGGGCGTAATCTGCATGAGGACCCGCAGGTGCCCAATTACGGGCGCAGGGGCAGCGGCGCCGTGCTGAAGGAAGGCCTGGTGATCGCGGTGGAGCCGATGGTGAACCTGGGCACCCGCGACGTGGAATACCTGGAAGACGGCTGGACGGTGGTGACGCGCGACCGCAAGGCCAGCGTGCATTACGAACATACGCTGGCGGTTGCCAAGGGCAAACCCGATGTACTGTCCACCTTCGATAACATCGAGCTGGCCGAAAAAGCGAATACGGCGTTATTCTCGGGGCACATTTCCGCCGCAGTGTCCTGAAGAAAGAATGTGGAAAAACCGGTAAATTTGCCGGCTGCTGACGGAAAAACATGAAAAAATCCCGTTTGCCCTGTTTGTTCATTATAATATATTTAGCTTTATAATTAATTGAGATAGAGCGTATTTAAGAAACCTGATGTGATAATTTTAGAAGTTATCCACACCACCAGGCTTTTTAAAAGATTATTTCGGGTAATTTTTTCGGTTTCAGAAACTTTTATGGTATCTTTGCATTCCTAAAAATTTTTATGGCGAAACAGGCATTGATCAAACAGGATGGTATTATTCTGGAAGCCTTATCAAACGCGATGTTCCGGGTTAAGCTGGAGAACGGGCATGAGATATTGGCGACCATTTCTGGAAAAATGAGGATGCACTACATTCGTATCCTGCCGGGAGACAAGGTTGGAGTGGAGATGAGCCCTTACGATTTGAGCAGGGGTCGTATAATTTTCAGGTACAAGTAAAAAACAACTCTGGTAGATTTATAACAATTGACTCATGAAAGTAAGAGCTTCCATCAAAAAAAGAAGTGCAGATTGCAAGATCGTTCGCCGCAAGGGTAAATTGCTGGTGATCAACAAAAAGAATCCCCGTTTCAAGCAACGTCAGGGTTAATCGCATCTGTATCTATTAAATCGAATAAAAACTAAACAATAATATGGCACGTATAGCCGGTATTGATCTTCCTAAAAACAAAAGAGGTGAAATTGGTCTGACTTATATCTTTGGTATTGGTCACTCTACCTCCGTATATATCCTGGAGAAAGCAGGCATTGATTTGAATAAAAAGGTGAAGGACTGGAATGACGACGAACAGGCCGCCATCCGTAACATCATCAACAACGAGCTGAAAGTGGAAGGCCAGTTGCGTTCCGAGGTTCAGATGAACATCAAGCGCCTGCTGGACATTGCATGCTACCGTGGTCTGCGTCACAGGAAAGGTCTGCCGGTTAGAGGCCAGCGTACCCGTACCAACAGCCGTACCAGGAAAGGTAAGCGTAAAACCGTTGCGGGTAAAAAGAAAGCACCGAAAAAATAGTAAGATCCCTATGCCGGTATGGCTCTTTCCAGATCGGGGGAGTTGCGGCATAAAGGGTTTTTATATCAACGATCTGGAATTTCATAGTTGGAATTTTAACGAATTATGGCAAAAGCAACTAATACAAAAGCTGCCGCTAAGAAGAGGGTAGTAAAGGTGGATAACTTCGGGGACGTACATATCTCCGCAAGTTTCAACAACATCATCGTGAGTATCACCAACAAGCAGGGTCAGGTGATTTCCTGGTCTTCCGCTGGTAAAATGGGCTTCAAGGGTTCTAAAAAGAACACGCCTTACGCCGCCCAGCTGGCTGCCTCCGATGCTGCCAAAACCGCTTTTGACGCAGGTCTGAAAAGGGCAGACGTATTTGTAAAAGGCCCCGGCGCCGGCCGTGAGAGCGCTATCCGCGCGATTTCCAACTCCGGTATCGAGGTAACCCTGATCAAAGACGTAACACCGCTGCCGCACAACGGTTGCCGTCCTCCCAAGAAAAGAAGGGTATAGTCAAACGCATTTTCTTGTACGAATTATCCGTTGCAATGAACTTTTGTATCGGGTAATTCGTATTCGTAATGGATAATTAGTATATTTAATCATCACCTGGGTGTGCGATCGAATTTTAAGATTTTTAAATGAGCGTACACCGGAACTAAAAATCTGAACCACAGAACATGGCAAGGTACACAGGTCCGAAGACCAAAATCTCCAGGATTTTTGGAGAGCCGATTTTAGGCAATGGCAAGTATTTAGGCAAGAACAGCAACCCTCCCGGCCAGCACGGCGCACAGCGCAAGCGCAAACAGCTCGGTGAGTACGCTCTTCAGCTGAGAGAAAAACAGAAAGCGAAATACACTTACGGTGTGCTGGAAAAACAGTTCCGCAACCTGTTCGAAGAAGCGAACCGCAGAAAA
>CBINIO010000368.1:0-4943 GCA_966250725.1 uncultured Chitinophaga sp. | reverse complement strand
GATATTGATGATAATGAGGATGGTAACCGAGTTGCCTTGTTTCACCCAGTGTTTGAAGTCCGATTTGAGGGAGGTTCCGTTCATACCGGAAAATTAAGAAAAAAATGCGCGCCCGCCCGCATTAGCGGCAGAAAAGCCCGGTAAGCGGGACTGGGAGATGGCTTTCAAAAAAATATATAATCCGTTCGTTTACAGCCCATATTTCGCCCAAATAAACTTGCCCGTAAGGGATTATCTCCGTATCTTTGCCGTCCTTAAAACACTTTACTTTAAAAGGAGGAAACAAATTTTGACAGAAAACAACATTTCTAACGAACAAAACGCTGAACAACAGGTCCCTGCAGCAGAAACTGCTGCCGTGGAAACAGCGACAACAAATGAAGCGCCTGTTGCCACCGCTCACGACGATTTCGACTGGAGCGTGGACAAACGCAACGTATCCGCTTACTCCAAGGAGGAGAAAGAAAAGTACGACGCGACTTACGACAGCACTTTTAAGACGATCGAAGAGAACGGTCTGCTTACCGGTACGGTGGTTGGTCTTACCAAAACCGACGTGGTGCTGAACATCGGCTTCAAATCCGATGGTTTGATCTCCCTCAACGAGTTCCGCGATCTTCCCCAGCTGAAAGTGGGCGACGAAGTGGAAGTACTGGTTGTTGAAAAAGAAGACCGCGACGGCAACCTGCACCTGAGCCGCAAACAGGCTCGCATGCAGCGTGCATGGGAACGCATCGTGGAAGTGTACAAAACCGGCGAAGTGGTTACTGGTACCGTTACCAGCAAAACCAAAGGCGGCCTGATCGTGGACGTGTACGGTATGGAAACGTTCCTGCCTGGCTCACAGATCGACGTTAAACCGGTTACCGACTACGACCAGTTCGTGGGCAAAACCATGGAGTTCAAGGTAGTGAAGGTGAACGAAGCTATCCGCAACGCAGTGGTATCTCACAAGGCACTGATCGAAAGCGACATCGAACAACAACGCGTGGATATCATTTCCAAACTGGAGAAAGGCCAGGTATTGGAAGGTACCATCAAAAACATCACCGACTTCGGTGCGTTCATCGACCTGGGCGGTCTGGACGGCTTGCTGTATATCACCGATATCAGCTGGGGCCGCATCTCTCACCCGAGCGAAGTACTCCAGATGGACCAGAAGATCAACGTGGTGGTGCTGGACTTCGACGACGAGAAGAAACGCATCAGCCTCGGTTACAAGCAGCTAACCCCGCATCCGTGGGATACCCTGCCCGCAACCATCACCGAAGGCGCCAAAGTAAAAGGCAAAGTGGTGAATATCGAAGATTACGGCGCATTCCTGGAAATCCTGCCCGGCGTAGAAGGCCTGGTGCACGTATCCGAGATCTCATGGGCTTCCACCCCGATCAACGCCAAAGAGTTCTTCAAGCTGGGCGAAGAGTACGAAGCAGTGGTAGTTACCCTGAGCAAGGACGAGCGTAAAATGAGCCTGTCCATCAAACAGCTCACCGAAGATCCCTGGTCAACCATCGAAACCAAATTCCCGCTGGACAGCCGTCATAAAGGCATCGTGAAGAACATCACTCCTTATGGCGTATTCGTTGAGCTGGAAACCGGCATCGGCGGCATGATCCACATCTCCGACCTGAGCTGGATCAAACGCTTCAATCACCCGAGCGAATACACGAAAGTGGGTAACGAGATCGAAGTAGTGATCCTGGGCATTGACAAGGACAACCGCAAGCTGAGCCTCGGCCACAAACAGATCGAAGAAGATCCCTGGAATACTTTCGAAACTATCTTCCCGATCGGTTCCATCCATGAAGGCACCGTAGTGAAGAAAGATGACAAGGGCGCTACCGTGCAGCTGCAATACGGCCTGGAAGCATACGCTCCCGCCCGTCACCTGCGCACTGAAGACGAGAAACCGATCGCTGTTGAAGATGTGAAAGAATTCCAGATCATCGAATTCGACCGCAACGAAAAACGCATCCTGGTATCTCATACCAAAGTTTGGGAACAGACGAAAGCCGATGAGAAAGACGCTGTGAAGAAAGAACAACGCGCTGAAGCTGAAAAGACCCGCAAAACGGTGAAAAACATCCAGTCCAAGGTAGAAAAAGCAACCCTGGGCGACCTGGGCGCGCTGGCCGAACTGAGAGAAAAACTGAAACAGTCCGAAGGCGGTGAAGAAAAGAAAGGTGAATAATTGACGGATTTGTTTTGAAAATAAAGATCCCCCGGTGCGAGCCGGGGGATTTTTTTTATGTAGGCTGTAATTAGTGCGAGAGTATTTAGTAAGGCGGTGGGCTTGCGGTAGAAGCAAGCGTTTCAAATGTGTGATGGAGAAGGAAGATTGGCCCGCGGCTGCTAGTAACAAGGGCATTTAAGGCAGGAAACGCCGCGGCTGGCGATAATACAGCCGGAAACGGATTTAGTCCGGCGCCACAGGCCGTCTTTTAATATTTCCGCAGCAACGCCAGCTGCTCATCTCCGAATTGCAGCAGCGAATCCAGCTTCAAATCCGCGAGAATGAATTTCGGGTCGTTTCTTTTGTGGATCTCCGGCACCACTACCACTTTCATACGCGCGGCCTTGGCGGCGATCATCCCGGTCACGGAATCTTCGAAGGCGAGGCAGTTCAGCGGGCTGGCGTTCAGCTCGCCCGCGCAGGCGAGGTATACGGCGGGGTGCGGCTTGCCGTAAGGCTCGTATTCCGCGGACACCACCGCCTGGAAGGCGGAACGGATGCCAAGATGCTGGAGCACCGCCTGGATGAGGCTCATAGGGGAGGAGGAAGCCAGGCCGATGTTAAAATCGCGGCTGCGGAAAAATTCGAGGATGTATGCAAGCCCTTCCATCCCTTGCCCCTCATGCAGGATCTTGTGGGTAACGCTTTCGATAATTTCGCCGGTGACCTGTTCCGGGCTTTTGGCGTTCCATTTGAAATGATTATGCCAGTAGCTGACTACTTCCTTGGTTCTCAGCCCCGTGGTGAGATGGGTAAGCTCCGGCGCGAGGGAAACGCCCACCGTGGAGAACACCTCCCGCATGGCAATGCCCCAGAGGGGCTCGGAGTCCACCAGCAGGCCGTCCATATCAAAAATCACCGTATTGATCATTATCGTACTTTTTGCGCCGCGAAGGTACGAAGCGCCGGGCGAAAAAAAGCGCTTTGCGCGCGCGAATGCTTTGTTGAACAGGTAGTTCCGGCCGCTTTTCCACCCCTTCCCCCCATACCTGTTAGAAAATATCTAAAAACCACCCCCGTTTTTTATCAAAAAAAGTTTTGTGTTTACAGCCCGGACCTATACCTTTGTATTACTCTACAAATTCTATAGGAAAATGGGCAATAGGAAAACAACGATGAAAAACATGCAAATGTGTTGTTGGTCAGTCTCAACAGACTGAGGAGGACGCTACATATGAATTATCTGAATTCAGAATCATACCACGACGGCCTCCGATATGCAAACGGAGGCTTTGTTTTATACAGGCGTATGCCGATAATAGTTATGGATACAAATTAAATAACGAGCAATTCAATTATCATGCAAAGTTTCAGAACCGAACTGGAAAATCCGATCGTAGAAAGGGACATCATTGAACTGGAACAAAAGATCAGGCTGTTTCGCGAAGGCAAAATGACCGACGAGAAATTCCGCAGCCTCCGTCTCGCCCGCGGCGTGTACGGTCAGCGCCAGCAGGGCGTTCAGATGGTCCGCATCAAGCTGCCCTACGGCAAAATGACCCTCGAGCAATGGAAACGTATTGCCGACATCTCAGACGAATATTCCACCGGTAACCTGCACCTCACCACCCGGCAGGACATCCAGCTGCACTTCGTATCGCTGGACAGAACGCCGCAATTATGGTCCGAACTGGAACAGGACAAGCTCACCATCCGCGAAGCCTGCGGCAACACCGTACGTAACATCACGGCCTCCGACCAGGCAGGCATCGACCCGGAAGAACCTTTCGACGTTACTCCCTACGCCGACGCCGCGTTCCGTTATTTCCTGCGCAATCCCATCTGCCAGGACATGGGCCGCAAATTCAAAATAGCATTCTCCTCCAGCGAAAAAGATACCGCGCTCGCCTTCGCGCACGACGTAGGCGTGATCCCCAAGATCCGCATCGTAGACGGCAAAGAAGTACGCGGCTTTAAAGTAGTGGTGGGCGGCGGCCTCGGCGCGCAGCCTTACCTCGCCAAGCTGGCCTTCGAATTCCTTGAGGCCGACAAGCTGATCCCTTACATCGAGAACGTGCTCCGCGTGTTCGACCGCTACGGCGAAAGGTCCAGCCGCCACAAGGCGCGCATGAAATTCCTGATCGCGAAGATCGGCATGGAGGAATTTAACCGCCTTCTCGAAGAAGAATATAAAGCCATCAAATCCAAGATATTCGTGGTGGACCACGAAGCCTGGCCAGCCACCGTGCCGCCTGCGGACGGTTTTGTGGCGCCCGCCTTCACGCTTAAGGACGAAAAGCTGTTCGAAGCCTGGAAAAAGACCAACGTATTCGAGCAGAAACAGAAAGGATATTTCGGCGCTTACATCCGCGTGCCGCTGGGCGACATCAAATCGCACACCAGCCGCTGGCTGATCGAAAAGCTGCGCCCGGTGATCGCGAACGATATGCGCGTGACCGTTAACCAGGGCCTGCTGCTGAAGTTCATCCGCGAAGAGAACCTGCCTTATATCTTTTCCCTCCTGGAAGAAGCGGGCTTCAGCGCCGCCGGGTTCGACAGCGTGGCGGACGTTACTTCCTGCCCCGGCACCGATACCTGCAACCTGGCCATCTCCAGCAGCACCGGTGTGGCCGCGGCGATGGAAGACGTGATCCGCGACGAGTTCCCCGACCTCATCTACAACAACGATATCAAGATCAAGATCAGCGGCTGTATGAACTCCTGCGGCCAGCACGGTCTTGCGCACATCGGCTTCCACGGCTCCTCCATG
>CBINIO010000367.1:0-4947 GCA_966250725.1 uncultured Chitinophaga sp. | reverse complement strand
CGGGGTGTGAATTGTAACAGGGAGCGAAGGTTTTAAAACTGAAATATGGCTCGAACATCCTGCGGTATATTTTCACGCCGCCGCCGAACGGCGGGCCGGGCGGATCGAATTCGCGGTTGAACAGCACGCCTACCAGGCGGCCTTCTTCCCATAGCAGGTCGTACATATGCCGCGCGTAAGCCTGCCGCAATGCGGGATCGAGCGCGCAGAGAAAAGTTTGTTCGATAATCAGATCGTATTCCGCCTCATGCTCGAAAAAATCGCAACGTTCGAATTTGATGCCCGTGCCCTGGTGCTCCCGCTTCAGCCGCTCTATCGCGACGGATGAAATATCGAGTACGGTAATATCCCTGAAACCCGCGTCCCACAAATAACGCGCCTCATAGCTATTGCCGCCGCCGGGGATCAGTATGCGAAGATTTTTGTTCGGCAACTGGTCGATATAGTCTCTCAGCGGAGGTGATACAACGCCCATATCCCACTCCGTTTCGCCGCTTTCGTAGCGTGCGTTCCAATAAGCTTTATCCAATGCTTGCATATCCATATACTGTTTGTACTGATTGCTTTAAAAGGTAACATGTACTTGTTACACATGCCTCTTGCCGGCAAATAAATAATAAATCGGTTAACACATTGAAAACATAATGTTAATACAGACAGATAATTGTTTTTTAAATATTACTTTTAGCTTTTATTACAGGCTTTAGCCGACCATACATCTACCATCAGGAACCTCCTATGAACGACCAACTTCGTCCCGGCCGAAGGGCAAAGTTTTTCTCAGCCTTGCTGTTAGTCTTACTGACGGCCGCTTTCCCCGTTTTCTCCCAAACCGCCCGTTTTACGGCAGACGTTACCGCCGGTTGTGCGCCTCTTACCGTTTCATTCACCAACCAGTCCGATGCCGACGCCACGGCCTACGACTGGAACTTCGGTCTCGGCGCGCACGCCACCACGGCCGACGCCAGCAAGATATTCACCGATCCAGGCACCTATAACGTAACGTTAACGGTTACCTACCCTGGCGGGCCGCAAACGTTTTCCACCACCATTACCGTGCACGACGTTCCCACCCCGTCCTTCACCCCGTCCATCACTTCCGGCTGCACGCCGCTGGCCGTGTCGTTTACCGACAACAGCACGCCCGGCTCCGGCACCATCAGCAGCATCGTATGGGATTTCGGGGACGGCAATACCGCGCTGGGCGCCACCGCGGCGCATACGTACACCGTGGGCGGCAGCTTTTCGGTGACCACCATCGTGGAAAACAGCTTCGGCTGTAAAAAAAGCGTCACCATGCCGAACCTGATCAACGCGGACGAAACGCCTACCACCGACTTCTCCGCCGACGCCACCGGCAGCTGCGTCACGCCGCATACCGTCAATTTCCGCACCAGCGGCATGGGCGCGGCCACCTACGCCTGGACCTTCGGGGACGGCGGCACTTCTTCCGACGCGTTCCCCTCGCATACCTACCTGGCCGAAGGCCGTTACGACGTAACTCTCACCGCCAGCAGCACGCTCGGCTGCCAGCGCGTGATCACCAAACCCGCGTATATCGCTATCGAAAAAACGACGCCCGACTTCACGGTGGACGGCAACGCCTGCGCGGGAACGAACGTGATGCTGCGCAACACCACCACCCCCGCGGCTACCTACAGCCAGTGGGTGTTTCCCGACGGCAGCACGACCACCAGCACCGACGCGTCTTTCTTTTTCCCGATGCCCGGCACCTACGATATCACGCTCACTTCCGGCCCCGCAGGCTGCCAGGAGACCATTACCAAATCCATTACCGTACACGCGAGACCGCAGGCAAACTTTACCGCCAGCCCGCAGCAGAGCTGCGCCGTGCCATTCAATACGCAGTTCACTTCGCAATCCACCGGCGCCGCCAGCTATGCCTGGACCTTCGGGGACGGGCAGACCGGCTCGGAAGCTTCTCCCGCGCACGCTTACCAGAACTTCGGCGCTTACAACGTGCGGCTGCTGGTGACCAGCGCAGAGGGCTGTACGGACGAATTGCTGCGGCCCGGCTACATCGTGGTGGAAGAGCCGCGGGGGCAGATGAGCATCGACATGCCGGAAGGCTGTCTTCCGCATACCACCGGCTTCAGCGCCATGCTCACCACGGCCGGCACCATCACAGGCTACGCCTGGGATTTCGGGGACGGCAACACTTCCACCCTGCCCACGCCCTCGCATACCTACACGCAGGAAGGCATTTTCAACGTGACCGTTACGCTGGAGATCGCCGGCGGCTGCCGCCTGACGCTGGCAGGCTCCGTACGCGCGGGCCGCGAGCCCGTGGTGGATTTCGATGCCACGCCCAAAGCGCCCTGCGCCGATGTGCCCGTAGCATTCACCAACCTTTCCACGCCCGCCGGCACCGAATGGCTCTGGATATTCCCGGAAGACGACAACCGGACCGAAACCGAGCAAAATCCCTCGCACGTATTCCGCAACGTTGGCCTGCACGACGTAACACTGGAAGTTAGCAATTTCGGCTGCCGCCGGACTGTCACCAAAACGGATTTTATACAGGTGCTGCCACCCATTGCGGACTTCACGTTCGCCCAAAGCTGCAGCGACCGGTACACTGTAACGTTCACCGACCGGTCGGACTTTGGCCCCATTGCCGGCACGCCGCGCACCTGGCTGTGGGATTTCGGGGACGGGAATACCTCCGCCGACCAGTCTCCCGTACACGTATACACGCAAACGGGCCATTATACCGTTACGCTCACCGTGTCCAACGGCGATTGCCAGTCCGTTACCCGCCAGACTTTGGACGTGATAGATGAAAAACCGGTGATCAGCAGCGACAAAATGGAGATCTGCGCCGGCGGGGCCGCCGTGCTGTCGCGTAACGATCTGAACGAAGACCTCATCCAGCAATGGGAATGGCTTTGGGGCGACGGCACCTATGCGCCCAGCAGCGGCAATAATATTTCCAAGACTTACCGCGACCCGGGCACGTATAACGTAGTGCTGCGCATCAGGGACCGCAACAATTGCACAAGTCAATCGAATACGCTCGCGATACAGGTAAACGGGGCGGCGGCGGACTTCAACGTCACGGGCGTTCGCTGCGTGGATGAAGACCGGCTTTTCAACGACGCTTCCGTGGCGCAGCATGGGTACGGCATCACGTCGTGGACCTGGAACTTCGGCGACGGAACGCCCGACGAGCAAACCGCCGCGCAGCCGCTGAATTATGCGCACAAATTTGAAACGCCCGGCACTTATGACGTAAGGCTCACCGTGAGAGACGCGGCCGGTTGCGAAACTTCCGTGAACCAGCCCGTTACCGTGATAGCGGTGAACGCCGACTTCACCACCGCGTCGCAGATCGCCTGTAAAGACATGGGCATGCAGTTCAGCAATACGTCCACCGGCGCAAACCTTACTTATACCTGGGACTTCGGGGACGGAAGCACCAGCGGCGACATGCATCCCCTTAAAACCTATACTGCTTCCGGCAAATACACCGTGACGCTGAGCATCGCGGACAATGAAGGCTGCGCTTCTTCCATACAAAAAGACGAATACATCACGGTGCCCGACCCGGTCGCGGAATTCACGGTGCCGCCCACACTGAATGTGTGCCCGCCCGCGCTGGTGCAGCTCACCAACGAAAGCAGCGACTTCGTGCGTTCCGTATGGGACTTTGGCGACGGCAGCAGGTCGGACCTGGAATCGCCCTCGCACATCTACAACCTGCCCGGCACTTACACCATCCGGCTGGAGGTATATTCCGAAGGCGAATGCCCGGCCTTCGATACGAAGGAGATAAAGATCGACGGCCCCATCGGCACGCGCACCATGCTGCCGCTGACCGGCTGCGTGCCGCACGACATCACGCTGTCCGCCACCTCCAGCAATGCCGTGAAATATATCTGGGACCTCGACAACGGCACCGTGCAAACCACTACCACCAATTCCTTCAGCTACCGTTACGACAGGGCCGGCGTGTATTACCCGCGCGTGGTGCTGGAAGACGAGCAGGGCTGCAAAGTGCCCGCGCAAGGGCCATTGGACAGCATCATCGTGGATGAAGTGAAAGTATCCTTCACGCTCGACGACAGCCAGGCCTGCGACGAAGCGATGATCCGGTTCAACAACACCACCACCGCGCTGAGCAAGGACCAACATGACGACCCGCTCACCTATGCCTGGGATTTTGGCGTAACCGGCCGTACGGACGATGTGAGCGGCGACGAACAACCGCAGTTCTTCTACACCGGCGTGGGCGATTACACGGCAACGCTTACCGCCACCAGCCGCTACGGCTGCACCGATACGAAAACAATGCCCGTGCACGTGGCTCCCCTGCCCGATGCGAACATCAACCCGGCGGGACCAGTGTGCGAAGGGGAAAGCGTGCTTTTCAGCGGCGCCGAAAACAAAAACCTGCCCGGCACCAGCTGGAGCTGGCTGGTGAACGACGTGGAAACCATGACCGGCACCATAGGCCCGAGGCTTACCTTCGACCAGGCCGGCGTACAAAATATCAAGCTCGTGATCCGCAACAACGAAGGCACCTGTCCTGACGTTTCGGAGCTTAACCTCATCGTCAACCCGCTGCCCACGTTGAACGTAACGCCCCGTGAAGCGGTGGTATGCGAAGGCGACGACCTGCAATTGCAATCCAACGGCTCGCCCGCGGAATACAGCTGGACGGATTACAACATTTCCGACCCGGCCTCTCCTGATCCCGTTGTGCGCCCCGTGGCCGACACGATGTACAAGGTGCTGGCGGTGAACAGCTTCGGCTGCGTGCGCCGCGATTCCATGCGCGTGACCGTGAGCCATCCTTTTGAAGTGCGCTCCGCGGACGCCATGCTTTGCGAGGGCAAACAAACGCAGCTGGGCGCCACCGGCGCGGTCAGCTACCGCTGGATACCCGAAACCGGTCTTAGCCGCAGCGATATTCCCAACCCGGTA
>CBINIO010000366.1:0-4951 GCA_966250725.1 uncultured Chitinophaga sp. | reverse complement strand
TTCTTCAAATTTCCCGACAAAACATTCCGTCACAAGAAGCACCCTGCAAAACAAAGCACTTCGATCACAGGTACCTCGACATCTCCTTCTGCAACTTCAACGCAGCCGCATGAGCATCGTCCGCGAACTTCTCGTCATTCCCCGCATAGATCACCGCACGGCTCGCATTTACCAGCAGCCCTACATCCCCGTTCATCCCTTTTTCGGAAATATCTTTCAAACTGCCGCCCTGCGCGCCCACACCAGGCACCAGGAAAAAATGATCCGGCACGATCTTGCGGATATCGCCCACGGATTGGGCCTGCGTGGCGCCCACCACGAACATCATATTGTCAGCCGAGCCCCAGGACGCGCAGGTGCTGATCACATGCTCATACACCTTCCCGTTCGCCAGCGGCTGCATCTGGAAATCCGCGCTGCCCGCATTGGAGGTAAGCCCCAGCACGATCGCCCATTTCCCCGGGAACTCCAGGAAAGGCTGCACGCTGTCGTGCCCCATGTAAGGCGCTACGGTCACGGAATCAAAGCCGTATGTTTCATAAAACGTCTTCGCGTAATAAGTGGAAGTGTTGCCGATATCGCCGCGTTTGGCGTCGGCGATGGTGAAAATGTCTTCCGGGATGTATTCCACGGTGCGCTGCAGGCTTTCCCAGCCGCGGATGCCCTGGCATTCGTAAAAAGCCGTGTTGATCTTGTAAGCAACGCAAAGGTCTTTCGTAGCGTCGATAATAGCCTTGTTAAAGGCGAACATCGGGTCGGGATGGGATAGCAGGTGCTTCGGGATCTTGTGAATGTCGGTATCAAGACCGATACACAAATAAGACCGCCTGTCCCTGATCCGCTGCACCAATTCCTGTCTTTTCATATAGTAATTTGCAATTAGCAGCGAATTTCCGGCATTTTTACCAATTCCCCATTTTGATTTTCCGATTTATGTGCTTATTTTTTAGCTCACCACGGTATGCAAAAACTAGACTCCCATGAAACTATCCGCGTTATTCTGCCTGTTATTCGCCATGGCATGGCCTTTCCTGCAATCGAATGCGCAGGAGATACCAAAGGTCGGCGTAGCCACTTCTTTTGATAACGACAGCCTGCTCAGCAGCGCCGGGTACGCGTATATCGAAGAGTCCGCCCGCAAGCTGCTCGCCCCTGGCGTGCCGGATTCCACCTACCGCCGCCAGCTCGCCCGGCTCAAAGCCATGAAGCTCGAAGTGCGCTCCTGCAACCTCTTCCTCCCCGGCAGCATCCGCCTCATCGGCCCGGACGCCACCAGCGAAAAAGAAATACTCGGGTTCGTGGACACTCTCATGTCCCACGCCCGCGAAGCCGGCATCAAGATCATCGTGTTCGGCAGCGCCGGCTCCCGCAAGCTGAAGGAGGGCATGGACCGCGAAACCTCCCTCAAGGAACTGATCGCCATCTCGCGCAAAATGGCCGAAGTGGCCGCGAAATACGACCGCATCATCGCCATCGAAAATCTCAACAGCACGGAAGACAATTTCCTCACCACCCTCGAAATGGTGACCAGCGTGGTAAAAGCCGTAAACCATCCGAACTTCAGGATCACGGCGGACATCTATCACATGAAAAAAGAGAACGAAGACCCTGAACATATCGTAAAAGCCGCGCCCTGGCTGGTACATTGCCATATCGCCGAAAAAGAGGACCGCCGCGCTCCCGGCACCTTGCCCGAAGATTTCAGGCCGTATTTCGCCGCGCTGAAAAAAGCGGGCTATCACGGCCGCATCACCATCGAGTGCCGCTGGAAGAACATGAAAGAAGAATGCCGGCCCGCGCTTGCCTACATGCAAAAACAACTCAAAGAAGCATACCGATAACATACTCACAAAAAACATTGCAATATGACCGAAGTTAAAAAGGACCGCCGCGAATTCCTGAAGCTCTCCCTCATGGGCGGCGCAGGCGCTGCCCTCAGCGCAATGGGCATGCCGGCCAGCAGCTACGCGCGCATCATCGGCGCAAACGACAGGGTGAATGTAGGTGTGGTGGGGTTTTCAGACCGTTTCCGCCAGGCGCTGATGCCTTGTTTTATGAACAACCGCAAAGAGCTCAACTTTGATATCGTAGCGGTGTCCGACATATGGAACAGGCGCCGCGAGGAAGGAAAGGCCATTCTTCAAAAACAGCTGGGACATTCAGTACAAACCTGCGTGAATAACGACGAGCTGTACAAGATCAAGGACCTCGACGCCGTAATGGTCGCCACGGCGGATTTCCAGCACGCCTTTCACGCCACCGAAGCGGTGAACAACAAAAAGGACGTGTACTGCGAAAAACCTTTCGCCGAAACCATGGCGGATGCAAGAATGGCGCTCAAAGCCGTGAAAGCCTCCGGCAAAGTGTTCCAGGTGGGCACGCAGCGGAGGAGCGGCCCGAGCTACCATGCCGCCGCCAAATTCATCCAGGACGGGAAATTCGGCCCCATCACCATGGTGGAAATGACCTGGAACGTCAACCAGCCCGGCCGCTGGCGCAGACCGGAGCTCACCGGCAGCATCAAGGAATCCGACGTCGACTGGCAACGTTTTCTCTGCACCCGCCCCAAAGACAGCTGGGACCCGCGCAAATACCTCGAGTTCCGCCTCTTCTGGCCTTATTCCTCCGGCATTTTCGGCCAGTGGATGACGCACCAGATAGACACGGTACACTGGTTCAGCGGCCTGCCGCACCCGCGCAGCGCCGTCGCCAACGGCGGCATTTACCAGTGGAAGGACGGCCGCACGAACGCGGACACGCTCACCGCCGTA
Source organism: uncultured Chitinophaga sp. (assembly GCA_966250725.1). GTDB lineage: Bacteria > Bacteroidota > Bacteroidia > Chitinophagales > Chitinophagaceae > Chitinophaga. The sequence goes on along the minus strand of CBINIO010000366.1, from coordinate 2,180 downwards.
TTCGACTACGGCCCGCTGAACGATCCGTCCAACGGCTTCCAGGTGGTGTACAGCTCTCGCTTTCACAACTCTGCCGGCGGCACCAAGGAATTGTATTTTTCCAACGGCGGCATGATCGACATGAGCACCAACAAGATCAGCCCCACCGGCGGCCTCCGTGAAAAAGAAGCAAAAGCGATGGGTATGAAAGCAAACCTGCTCCCCGAAATGGACCTCAGCAAAACCGCCGCGGCCGTGGAATCCGGCGCCAATACCGGCGGCGACGATACCACTAACGCGCACGTCCGCAACTGGATGCAGTGCGTGCGCAACCAGGACGTAAAAACAAACGCGCCGATCGAAGCCGCCTATTCGCACTCCATCGCGCTGATCATGGGCAACGCGGCTTACAGAACGGGCATGAAAGCGACCTTTGACGAAGAAAAGCAAGATGTGATCGTAGGAGGGAAGGTGTTTACGCTATAATTTTTCTCCTCCTTCCCGGGGGTGCCGGGTTAAAACGTACGAATCAAGAAAATAAACTGGGCTTTGTTTTTTATTGCAACAGGCACAGAATTTTCTTTATTCGTAAGTTTTAAACCGGCACTTCTTTTTGACTGCGTTGAAAAATTATAGCGTTTTGGTGTGGGCAGGGAGAAATTGGTGCGTTGAGGGAGAGGTTCCCTTTTTTGCCTTTGTTAGAAAAGAGGTTCTTGTATCTGAAATACCAAACTATACTTTCTCTTGGTTTTTTCCAGCTAAGAGATCATTTGATTTTTTTTATAAAAAGCTGTGCACGCTGCCCTGAAAAACACCGCCCAGTTCTTTTTATAAAAAAAATTAAATGATCTCTGTCCCTCGTCTCTTCAGCATTTCGTGGGCGATTTCCCGGGCGCCGGAGGATGGGGTTTGCTGGAGATGTTTCACTACGCTGGCGTAGTCTTTATCGTTTTTGTTCTGGCTCAGCTTGAAGCGGGTGTCTACGCGGGTGATGGCGATCTCGAAGCCGGTGATGGCTTTGAGGTTGTTGCGTATTTCTTTTTCGCCGATGTCTTCCATGCTTACGGGGTGTTTACTGGCGGCTTCGTATTTGTTCATTAGCGTGGTGAGCGATGCGATCAGCTCTTCTTCGCTGAGGATGCGCAGGGTGCCGTAAATATGTACTGCGATGTAGTTCCAGGTCGGGATCTTGTCTTTTTCGTACCAGGAAGAGGAAATGTAGGCGTGCGGGTCGGAGAATACGGTGAGGAAGGTTTGACCGCTGGTGAAAGTGGCGGTTTGCGTGTTGGCGTTGGCGATGTGGCCGCGGAGTACGAACTCGCCGGGTGACTTTTCTTCCAGCTCCACGGGCAGGTGCGTACCGACCGGAACGCCGTCCTGTATGCTGATGAGCAATGCGAAGCTGTGTGCGCGCACGAACGCGGCGATGGTTTCCCAATCCTGTTCCTGGTGGAGTTTCGGAGCGTACATTTATTTATGTTTTAAACCTGCCTGGGCTGGCTTTCGTTCCTTGCCATTCATTCAACCCCCCAGCACCGCGCCATTTATGACTTCGGCGCCGGGAGCGTAATGATGTTGAAAAGCGCTTAAACGACGATCTCCACGATCTTTGTCGGGGCGATGTTGGCATTGCGCATCGCGATGCTGCGGGCGGTGTTGCCGGCGAACTCGGCGAACGCTTCTTTTGTAACGGGATCGTTGCCGGCTACTGCGGGCACGCCTTCGTCGCCGCCTTCGCGGATGCTTTGCACCAGCGGGATCTGGCCCAGGAAGGGGATTTCCAGTTCTTCCGCCAGCTTTTTACCGCCTTCTTTGCCGAAGATATAATATTTGTTCTGCGGCAGCTCGGCGGGCGTGAAGTACGCCATATTCTCCACGAGTCCGATGATCGGTACGCGTATCTGCGGGCTGCTGAACATGCTGATGCCTTTTTTGGCGTCCGCCAGCGCAACGTCCTGCGGCGTGGTAACGATCACCGCGCCGGTAACCGGTACGGTTTGCACGAGCGTAAGATGGATGTCGCCGGTGCCGGGAGGCATATCGATGATGAGATAATCCAGCTCTTCCCAGTACACATCGCTCACAAACTGTTTCAGCGCGCTGCTGGCCATGGGGCCGCGCCATACGATGGCCTGCTTTTCGTCTACCAGCAAGCCGATGGACATGAATTTGATGCCGAATTTCTCCATCGGCACGATCAT
>CBINIO010000365.1:0-4982 GCA_966250725.1 uncultured Chitinophaga sp. | reverse complement strand
ATGGGATGGGAGTGTTTAAGGTTGATTGGGCATTATCTCAACCAATACCTTTTCGGGCAGCGGAGTTGCTGCACGCCGGCACGGTACACATTGGAAATACTTACGAAGAGATTGCCCTGAGTGAGCGACAAGCATGGAAAGGGGAGCATGCGGAGAAACCATTTGTCTTGCTTGCCCAACAGAGCCTGTTTGATCCATCGCGCGCGCCGGTCGACAAACATACGGCCTGGGCTTACTGCCATGTGCCCAACGGCTCGCGGAAAAACATGACGGAGGCCATCGAAAAACAGGTGGAAAGATTTGCGCCGGGCTTCCGCGATACCATCCTGGCGCGGCATACGTTCGATACCGAAGAGCTGGAGAACTACAACCCCAACTATATCGGCGGCGATATCAACGGCGGGCTGATCGATATCCGGCAATTGTTCACACGGCCCGCGCTGCGCCTTTCCCCGTACCGTACTTCCGCAAAAGGCATTTACATCTGCTCGTCCTCCACGCCGCCCGGCGGCGGCGTACACGGCATGTGCGGCTATCACGCCGCAAAACGTGCGTTATCGGACGTTTTTAAGATCAAATTGCCGCCCCTTGCCGGTGTTACCCGTTAACCGCCATTCCTCCCAAGCCTTTACCTTTTATCAAGCCGGTGCAACTAATGGTCATGCCGGTCGTCTTTCTTGTATAAAACCCGATTGGATCGTCGTATCAAAAATTAAGTTTGCCATAAAGTAATCCAGTGCGAAAGAATAGGGATGAGCGGGAACGGGATCTGCGCGGCATCGCCGAACTTTGTTGCATTCGCCCCGGCACTCCAGTTACCACCTTAACTATAGAACTAGTATTGCTTATGAAGACGCCCTCTATATTGATCATCCTGCTGCTGGCCGCCCTGAATGCCGCCTTCGCGCAAAACGCGGTGAGCGTCAGGATCGCGGACGCCGCCGGAAACCCGCTTCCATACGCCAGTGTAGCCATGCGCAAATCGTCGGACAGCAGCCTGGTGAAAGGCCAGATGAGCGACGCCGAAGGCAAATGCCTTTTTGAAAAGATCGCCGCCGGCAAATATTATCTCGATGTTTCGCAGATGGGTTTCACGCCGCTGAAAAGCGCCGCGTTCGAAATGAAGAACGCGCCCGTGGACCTCAAGACCATCACCCTGCAGCCTTCGCCCAAAAGCCTGAAAGCCGTGGAAGTGACGGGGCAGAAACCCTATATAGAAAGATCGGAAGGCAAAACCATCCTGAACGTGGAAAGCAGCGTGGCGGCCGCGGGCAATACCGTGCTCGACCTGCTGCGCCGCGCGCCCGGCATCACCGTCGATAAGGACGAGAACCTCGTCATGAAAGGCAAGCAGGGCGTTACCGTGATGCTCGACGGCAAGCTCACCTATCTCTCCAACGAAGCTCTCGCCGAACTGCTGAAAAGCATGACCGCAGAATCCGTTTCGCAGATCGAGATCATCACCAGTCCCAGCGCGAAATACGACGCCGCGGGCACGGCGGGCATCATCAATATAAAAACGAAAAAAGGACAGATGACCGGCACCAACGGCACCCTCAGCCTGAGCGGGGGCGGGGGCCGCTACCTGTTCTTTTCCACCGGGCTCAGCCTCAACTGGCGCACCAAAAAATTCAACGTGTTCACCAACCTCAACTGGGCCGACCGCCAGTTCTTCAATACCCGCGCGCTGATCCGCAAAACGCCGGGCGACGAGCCGCTCTACTTCCAGCAGGACGTATTCCAGAAAGGCCATTTCCTCAACCGCTCCGGCAAAGCGGGCATAGACTGGTACATCAGCGACAAACATACGATCGGGGTGATGGTGAACGGCTACCGGAACGCTTTCTGGCGCAGCGCGCCCAGCGAAACGCAAATTTCGCGGCAGGGCGTAAAAGCGGTGGACTCCATATTGTATTCGTCCGTGCTTGGCAACAACCGCTTTAACAGCATGGCTTACAATCTCAACTACAAGGCAAAGATCGATACCTCCGGCTCGGAATTCACCATGGAAGCCGACTACATGAAGTTTGACAACAACATGAAGACCTGGCTGGCGGACAGCGTGCGCCTGCTGCCGTCGAACGTCGTGAAAGACCATAACGGCGTGCGCACCCTGCCCTACACGGAGATCACCATCCGCAGCGCAAAAGCCGACCTCGTGAGAGCGCTGAACAAAACCAGCAAAATAGAAGCCGGGGTAAAAGGGAGTTTTGTGACCACGCAGAACAACATGCGTTACGATTCCCTGAAGAACGGCGTATACCAGCCCGTGTACAGCCAGTACGACGAGTTCCTCTACGACGAGAACGTGCTGGCGGCCTACCTGATCTTTAAAAAACAATTCAAAAAGACCGACTTCGTGATCGGGCTGCGGCTGGAACAAACGATCTCCGACGCAAAAAGCATGTCGCTCAAAAGCAACGTGGAAAGGAAATACCTCGATTATTTCCCGAACTTCACGGCCGACCACAAGTTTTCGGACGATCACAAGCTGGGCATCGCTTATAACAAACGGATCAACCGGCCCGGCTACGGCATGCTGAACCCCTTTATGTTTTTCCTGGACAAATACACCTACTTCCGCGGCAACGCCTACCTCACGCCCGAATATATCCACAACACCGAGCTGACCTACACGTTCAAAAATAAATACCTCGCCACGCTGGGCTACAGCCGCGTGAACGATGTGTACGACGAATTCCTGGTGCTCGACCCCGATACGAAAGTGACCATCGCTACCAATAAGAACCTTGGCTTGCAGAACAGCTATTCCCTCAACTTCACCCTTCCCTTCGACCCGGTGAAATGGTGGAACACGAGCAACAACGCTTCCGTGTACTACAACGAATACAAGATTCTCGACTCGCTGGGCAATTTCAACACGAGCCAGGTGGCGTGGAACTTCAACTCCACCAACACTTTCACCCTGCCGAAAGATTTCAAGCTGGAGCTGAGCGGCTGGTTCGAAGCGCCGAACGTGTACGGCATCTGGCGGTCGAAAGCCATGTGGAGCGTGAACGTCGGCGTGCAGAAATCCATCCTGAAAAAGAAAGGCACCCTCAAAGTGAACCTCAACGATATTTTCGCTTCGCAGCGTTTCCGCGGCGTGGCGGAGTTCAATAATATTTATCTCAACGTAAACAACCGTTGGCAGAACAGAACGCTCAACCTGGCTTTCACCTACCGTTTCGGCAACACCAAAATGGAAACGAAAGAAAGACAGACCGGCACGGACGAAAGCCGCCGCGCAGGCAACTGACGTAAACCGGCCTTTTCAACAAAAAAGCTCCCCGTCGCCGCCATTGACGAGGGGGCTTTTTTGTTAATGAAATAATTTCCCCTTGCCGAATTGAAATTTTCCTATTTTTAGGATGACTACGTTATGCTCTAAGTATTCCATATTGCTGACATGGAACCACCGAATAATGAAACTGAACTGGTACGTTATGCTTCTTCCGGCGATGCCACCGCATTTGCCGCGTTATTCCGGTTGTATAAGGACAAGCTCTACGGTTTCCTGCTAAAGGCCACGGGCGCGCCCGAGATGGCGGAAGACATCATCCAGGATATTTTTCTCCGTCTCTGGAAGGACCGGGAGAAGCTGCCGGGTATCGTTCATTTTGAAGGATATATCTACCAGATGGCCCGCAACCGGGTGATCAATTCGTTAAAACGGATGGCGAAGGAAGCCTTTATCCTCGAAGAGCTGGTGAAAACCTGCGATGCCGTGCGTACGGACGCGGAAGACCTGCTGAACGTGCATGAAGTGAACCGGCACCTGCATTCCGCGCTCGAAAAGCTGACGCCCCGCCAGAAGCTGGTGTACACGCTCAGCCGCGATAAAGGATTAAAGCATGAGGAAATAGCCCGTTCGCTGGGAATTTCCCCTTCCACCGTCAACAACCATCTCATCGAGGCGCTCCGCCTCATCCGGCAGCAGCTCAGCGCCCGCCCGGAAGCCATTACCCTCCTCGTTTTCTGCCTGCTGGAAAATTTTTTTTAAAAAAACCAGGTATACTTTCCTTCCCGTTTGTCTATATAAACGGGTAAACCACGCACTATGCTGAAAGAACGACTGCTGTACCTCATGGACAGGTACTTTCAAGGCGCATGTACGGACGAAGAACGCAGGGAGCTGGCGCAATACATCAATACGGAACAGGACGAAAGCCTGCTGAAAGAAGCGCTGGACGATACCTGGGAGCGTTTTCAGCCGGAGAGCCCGATGCCCGGGGCCATGAGCGACCGCATCCAGGCCGCTTTGCGGAGCGCCGCCACGCCCGTGGTGCCCATAAAGGCGCGCAGGTGGCGGAAAGGCGCCGCCGCGGCCGCGGTATTGCTGCTGCTGGCGGCGGGCGCGTCATGGCTGAGCCGCGGGCGCGAAAGGCCGCAGCAGGCGCAGGTATTGCCGGCGCCCGTACAGGTAGTGGCCCCAGGCGGCAACAAGGCCGTGCTTACCCTGGGCGACGGTACCGTTATTGCGCTGGACAGCTCGACCAACGGCGTGCTGGCGCAGCAGGGCAGCGTAAAAGTGGTGAAGCTCGCCAACGGCCAGCTGGCCTATGAGCCGTCAGGCCAGGCGCCCGGCGAAATACTTTTTAATACGATGCGCACCCCGCGCGGCGGCGAATACCGGCTCACCCTGCCGGACGGCAGCCGCGTATGGCTCAACGCCGCGTCGTCCATTACATACCCCACCGCATTTAAGGGCGGAACGCGCGAAGTGTCCATCACGGGCGAAGCGTATTTCGAGGTCGCCAAACAGGCCGGCATGCCATTCCGTGTCAAAACGGGGGAGATGGAGGTGGAAGTGCTGGGTACGCATTTTAACGTGAACGCCTATACGGAAGAAAGGACTATCAGGACCACGCTGCTGGAAGGCGCGGTGAAAGTGCGCGCCGGCGGGCGTGAAGCCTTTCTGAAACCCCGTCAGCAGGCGGGTTTGCGGGCGGACGGGCAGCTGAGCGTGAAAGACGATGTGA
>CBINIO010000364.1:0-4983 GCA_966250725.1 uncultured Chitinophaga sp. | reverse complement strand
GGCTGGCGAAATTGTATGCGTAAACTGAAAATCCCCCAGGAATTTAACTTGATCCAAAACCGGGATATATTTGAGACCAAAGCTTTACGGAAGTAGAACCCTCCTCATCTATAAACAAAAAAACCGTTGATCGTCAACGGCTCTTTAAATAAGTGGAGGATAGGGGAGTCGAACCCCTGACCTCTTGCATGCCATGCAAGCGCTCTACCAACTGAGCTAACCCCCCGAACGGAGTGCAAATTTAGCCGCTTTTTCGAAAAAACAAAAAAAATAATTGCCGCCCCGCTTCGCGGTCATAAAGACCGTCTGCGCTTGCCGAAAAACGCCGTCCTGTCCTGACTCACAGCCGCTTGCCCGCCGCTTGTGCAAATCCCCGGCCTTTTCATCAGCCACTTTTTTCTTATATTCATCGTCTAACGGTAAAGATGAAAGTCCTGATAATTGAAGACGAACTCGCGCTCGGCAAAAGCATCGCCGCCTACCTGCAGGCGGAAAATTACACCTGCGAACTCGCGCCCGACCGCAAAACGGCGCTGGACAGGATCGAAAGTTTCGAATACGACTGCATCCTGCTGGATATTTCCCTGCCCGACGGCAACGGCCTTTACGTATTGCAGGCCCTCCGGGAAAACAATAAAACGGACGGCGTTATCATCATCTCCGCCCGCGATTCTATCGACGACCGTATCAAAGGCCTGCAGCTCGGGGCCGACGACTACCTCGTCAAACCTTTTCACCTTTCGGAGCTCAGCGCGCGCATCGCGGCGGTTATCCGGCGGCGGCGCTTCTCCGGCAGCAGCCTGCTGGAAGCGGGAGAGCTCACCCTCAACACGCAGGCCCGCACGCTCCTTGTGAACGACGCGCCCGTGGAGCTTACCCGCACGGAATACGACCTGCTGCTGTACCTGCTCACCAACCGCAACCGCGTGGTGAGCAAACACGCCATCGCCGAACATCTCAGCGCGGACGGCGAAGGGCTTTTCGACAACTACGATTTTATTTACGCCCATATGAAAAACCTGCGCCGAAAGCTGGTAAGCGCCGGCTGGACGGACCGCATCAAAGCCGTGTACGGAATGGGGTACAAAATGGAAGTACCCTGAACTGATCTGTCATCATGAAACTGCTCAACAAAACCACGCAATATTATTTTATCTACAGCATGGTGCTGCTGCTGGTAGCCGTGCCCGTTTTTTATTTCGTGCTGCGCAAGATCGTGATCGCGAACATCGACGCGAGCCTCGTGGCCACCAAAACCTGGCTCATACCACGGCTGCAGGTGATGGAAATAAAACCCGGCGCCCACAACCCGCTGCTCAACAACGATGTGACGCTCGAAAAATCGCAGGGCAGGAGCGGCAGGAACGAAGATTCGCTGTACACCTCCGAATCGCACCGCCTGCTTTCCTCCCATCTCGTGATCAACCGGGAAACCTACCGCCTGCAGATCCGCTCGTCCATCGCCAATCACCAGAAGCTGATCGGCAGCATCATCGTATTGCAGTGCGTGCTGCTGGTATTGCTGCTGGCGGGTTTGCTGCTGGTGAACCAGGGCTTGTCGCGCCGCATATGGAAACCGTTTTACCAAACGCTCCGCAAGCTGCGGGCCTATAAAGTGGACGACGCCGAACCGCTGGATCTCGGCAGCTCGGCGGTGGCGGAATTCAGGGAGCTGAACACTGCCGTGGAACAGCTGGCGGAACGCAGCCGCCAGTCGTATGTGGCGCAAAAAGAGTTCGCGGAAAACGCCTCCCACGAAATGCGCACGCCGCTCGCCATTTTCCAGGGCAAGCTGGAGCTGCTCATGCAAACCGATCCGCTCACGGAAGAGCAGGCGGAGCTGATCACGGACCTCGCTACGGCCAGCCAGCGGATGGCGCGGCTCAACAAAGGGCTCATCCTGCTCACGCGCATCCAGAACGGGCAATTCCCCGAAACCGAGGAAATTGCGGTGAAAAACACCGCCGAACATCTGCTCGCACAATACCAGCCGCAGATAGAACAAAAAAAACTCCAGCTCGAAACGGACTGGCTCGACGAGCTGACCGTAAACGTAAACCCCACGCTGCTGGAAGTATTGCTGGGCAACCTGCTTTCCAACGCCATCCGGCACAACGTTCCCGGCGGGCGCATCCTCGTGAAGCTGGCGAACGGCGCCTTTACCGTGCGCAACACCGGCCAGTCCTACGCGCTGCCGGAAGAGAAGATATTCGAACGTTTCGCCAAAAGCAGCGCGGACGCGGAAAGCATGGGCCTCGGGCTGGAGATCGTGAACAAGATCTGCCGCCTCTACGATTTTACCATCCACTACAGTTTTGAAAATCAATACCATTCCTTCACGGTGCAAATGAAACGTTAAAACTCGCGCCAATTCCCCCGGGATTCAGAAAGTATTCAGAATAGACGGTGACTTTTACACCATCAAAACTGGATACTATGAAGAAAAGAAATCTTATTGCAGGCGGCCTCATCGCCGCGGCTTTTACAGCCGGCGCTTTCGCTTTCAGCGGCAGGGCCGGGGATCTTTATGACAGTATCGCACCCGTTTCCACCCAGCCCCTGATCAAAACGGCCTACACCGGCGTACCGGCGGCCCAACCCGTGGATTTTGAACAAGCGGCAGGCGCGGCTGTGCCTTCTGTCGTACATATTAAAACCATCGTCGAGTACAAGCAGGTAAGGGGACAAAGCCCCTTCGGCGACGAGGACGATATTTTCCGCCACTTCTTCGGCGGCGGCCCCCGGCAGTTCAGAAGCCCCGAACAGCGCGCTTCCGGCTCGGGCGTGATCATCAGCGACGACGGCTATATTGTTACCAACAATCACGTGGTGGACAATGCGACGAGCATCACCGTCACCCTCAACAACCACAAAAATTATAAAGCCGAAGTGATCGGTACAGACCCGAATACGGACCTGGCGTTGATCAAGATCGACGAAAAAGGTCTCCCGGCCATCGCTATCGGCAACTCCGACGAAGTGAAGCTCGGCCAGTGGGTGCTGGCGATCGGTTACCCGCTCAACCTGGACGTGACCGTTACGCAGGGCATCATTTCCGCCAAATCGCGCAACATCGGCATCAACCGCCAGGGCTCGGCTCCCGTGGAAGCGTTCCTGCAAACGGACGCAGCGGTGAACCCGGGCAGCAGCGGCGGCGCGCTCGTGAACACGAACGGCGAGCTGGTCGGCATCAACGCGGCCATCGCTTCGCCTACCGGCTCTTACGCGGGTTATGCCTATTCCATCCCGGCCAACCTGATGAAAAAAGTTATCAACGACATCAAACAGTTCGGCAGCGTGCAGCGCGGTTACCTCGGCATCAGCATGGCGCCTGAGAACCTGGACGACGCGCAGAAAAAAGAGCTGGGCATCAAAGGCGATGTGAGCGGCGTGTTCGTGGCAGGCATCGATCCGAACGGCGCGGCCGCAGCGGCGGGCATCAAGCAGGGCGACGTAATTACAAAAGTGAACGACATCACCGTGAGCACCGGCGCGCAGCTGGCTGAAAAGATCGCGAGGATGAAACCCGGCGACAAAGTAAATCTCACCTACAGCAGGAACGGCAGCGAAAACGCCGCGAACGCTACGCTCAAGGGCAAAATGGGCGCCATCGCACGCTCGGGCAGCGCGATCATCGAATCGCTCGGCGGCCAGTTTAAAGGACTTGACAGGCAGGACGCGAGCAGGATCGGCATTTCTGGCGGCGTGCAGGTGACGGATATCAGCGACCAGGGTATCCTGGCGGAACAGACGAACATGAAGCCCGGTTTCGTGATCACCAAAGTGGGCGATATCCCGGTAAGGTCTGTAGACGAGCTGAAGGCCGCACTGAGCAAACAAAGCGGGAACTTCCAGCTGGAAGGCACCTATCCCGGCAGCGGCAGGATCTATTATTACGGCATTAACGATTATTGATAAAAGGGAAAGAATGGAAATCTAAAGGGGTTAACTATTATGGGAAGGCTTCTTCATCTCAATGAAGGAGCCTTTTTTTATTGCTGTTCCTTAAAGATGTTCTCGATCACTTCTTTCAGCTCCCGCGGCTGCAGCGGCTTTTTGAGCAGCCTGATCACCATCGGGTTGGCGTTGGTGCGGGAAATGTCCCCGAAGTCCAGCGACGACGATACCATGATGATGTAACATTGGTTCTTGATCTTCTGCGGGTAGGAATCGAAAGAACGGAGGAACTCGAAGCCGTCCATTTCCGGCATCTGGATGTCCAGCAGGATAACGGTAGGCGGGATGTGAGGCAGCGTAATGTTGCTGGAAAGGAATTCCAGCGCCTTGTTCGCATTGCTGAACGAAAGGATGGTGTGGCTGAGCTGCTGGATGGATATAAGCCGCTCATGCAACAACAGATCGATGTCGTTATCGTCTATCAGTATTACGCGAAGATCAGGAATCGAATTCATTTCTGTTCGGGATCGATATTTCAAATTGCGTGCCTTCACCATAACGGGAATCGACACCAATGGTGCCGCCGATCTTGCTCAGGGCTTCTTTCACGATGTATAATCCAATCCCGCTGCCGGGCTTGTTGTTGTTCTTGGAGCGGAAGAACATTTTGAAGATGTTGCTTAAATGCTCGCTCAGGATGCCGATCCCATTGTCTTCGATCCGGATGGTGGCCTTGTGCGGCTCCACTTTTACGGACAGGTTCACCTGCGGGCTCGATTCGTCGGGTTTCTGGTACTTCACCGCGTTGGAGATCAGGTTGTTCAGGATCACGCTGATCCTGAAAAAATCGCCCTTGAACGGCACCACCTGGTCTACGTTCACATTGAAGCTGATCGCCGTGTTCTGGTGTTTGAACGTATCGATGCAGTCGTTGATCAGCAGGTTGAAGTCGATCTTTTCATATTCGAGGTCGAGCCGCGAATTGCGGTAATATTCTATGATCTTCTGTATAAAGCTGTCCAGCCGGGTGATGCATACTTCTATCATGCCCATGTACCCCTGCGGGTCGGTCATGCTGTTGTCCAG
>CBINIO010000363.1:0-4985 GCA_966250725.1 uncultured Chitinophaga sp. | reverse complement strand
TCCAGGGCGATCCCAACGTAAAAAAGATCAACGCGCACATCACCAAAAAAGTGGCCGACAAGCTCGATGAAATGTTCCGCACCGACCGCAAGGCGTTCGAAGAAAAGTGGGAGCACATCGCGCTGTTCGTAAAATACGGCATGATGACGGAAGACAAGTTCCTCGACAAGGCGAACAAGTTCCACCTGCTGGAAGACGCCGCAGGCGGCGTTTTTTACACGCTGGAAGAATACCGCACCGCCACGGCGGCATCGCAGACGAACAAAGACAACAAGCTCGTGATCCTGTACGCCACCAATCCCGTGCAGCAGGACAGCTACGTGACCGCCGCCACTGCCAAGGGCTTTAAGGTGGTGAAGCTGGAAACCATGGTGGACGCAGGTTTTATCAATCACATGGAACAGAAGTGGGAAAACGTGCAGTTCACCCGCGTGGACGCCGACATCCCGGACAACCTGATCGACCACGAAGCCAGCGCCCAGAGCGTGCTGAGCGAAGAGCAGGAAGGCAAGCTGAAAGAACTGTTCGGCCAGCAGCTGGCCCTGCCGCATATCAAAGTGGAGCTGAAAGGCCTCGGCGCTGCAGACCAGCCCGTGATCGTCACCCGCGGCGAACTGATGCGCAGGATGAAAGACATGGCCGCCATGGGCGGTTCCGCTGCCAGCTGGTACGCCGGCATGCCCGACGAGATCACGATGACGGTGAACGCGAACCACCCGATCTACCGGCACATCCTGGAAGAAGGCGATGGCGCGCTGCAGGAAAAACAGGTGCGCAACCTGGCAGACCTGGCGCTGCTTTCGCAAAACCTCCTCACCGGCGCGGACCTCACCGCGTTCGTGCAGCGTAGCGTGGAGCTGATGGAGAAGAAATAAACATGAGCAAATACATCCGGAGCGGATAGCCTGAAAGGGTTATCCGCTTTTTTTTTTGTAAAAAGAAATACGGAGCGGATGACCTTGCTGCGGGTATGCACTTCCTGTCATAATCACGGTTGTTGCATATAAAGAATTCCGACAGATTATTATTTTTGCTAAGCTGGTGGCGGCTTTCAGCGGTCCGAAGCAGGAGAGTTGGTATAATCATTGCACATTGGCATGCATTGAAAAACCGAATAATAAAAATCCATATCAATTTATGATCTGCAAGACGATGTTGTGCGCCGCTATGGTGGTGCTGATGGCCGCATGTGGCAAAACCTCCGGCGTGGACCCGGTGAAGACCGATCCGCCAAAGGATACGATTGATTTCGAACCTCAGCAGACGGGAGTTTCTTTTCGCAAAGTGAATAATCCGAAAGAAGTAACGGACTACGTGCTGCAAATCCCGGCGACATACAATACGGAAAAGACCAAACGCTGGCCGGTCATTATTTTTCTGCACGGCATTGGCGAAAGAGGGAATACTACCAGCGACCTTGAAAAGGTGAAGAGGGCCGGGCTGGCCGGTGTTGCGGCGAAGAACCCGAATTTTCCCTACATCCTGGTCGCCCCGCAATGTAAAGCGGAATTATGGTGGAACACTGCGGCGCTGAATGTGCTCTACGACGACATCCTGAAACAGTACAACGTGGACCCCAAACGGATCTACGTCACCGGTTTGAGCATGGGCGGTTTCGGCTGCTGGGACTGGGTCACCGCCAATCCGGAGAAGTTCGCGGCGGCGGTGCCGATCTGTGGCGGCGGTACGGTATCCAAAGCCTGCGTGTTAAAAGACAAGCCGGTATGGGCTTTTCATAATGCGGACGATCCGACGGTGAACGTATCCGGGTCGAGGAGCATGGTGAATGCCATCAAAGCCTGCGGCGGCAAAGTGATCAAATACACGGAAAACCCCACCGGCGGCCACGACGCCTGGACGAAAGCCTACAACGATCCCGCATTGTTCACCTGGCTGAGCGCGCAGGCGCTGAAGTAGCTCAGGCCTCCGCCTCGCGGATATCGATCACTTTCAGCTGAAGGGAAACGGTGCCGTTCCATTCATTTTCTTCCACGGTAAACACCATATCAAAAGGTTTTTTATGGCTGATGAGCTCGAACTTGTCGGCCATAAAAAATCCTATCCCCGAAAAAGATCCCCCGTTCCGCTGTTTGACGGAAAGTTTCAGGTGCTCTTCCTTCACGATTTTTGAAAAACCCGTATCCACCAGGTTTCTTGCGAGAAAAACCGGCCGCAGGTTTTCGGGCCCCAGCGGTTCGAATTGCCGCATGATGTTGTAGAAGGACGGTGTAAGGTCGGCCAGGCTGATCTCCGTGTCGATCACGATCTCCGGGATCAGTAATTCAGGGTTGATGGTGGCTGCCACCACCTCCTCGAATTTGGCCTGGAAAGCGGTCACGTTCTCGGGTTTCATCGTCATGCCGGCGGCATAGAAGTGCCCGCCGTAATTTTCCAGCAGGTCCTTGCACTGGTGGATCGCTTCGTATACGTTGAACCCGGACACGGAGCGGGCGGAGCCGGCCACTTTATCGTTGCTTTGGGTGAGTATGATGGTAGGGCGGTAATAATATTTGTCGATCAGGCGGCTGGCTACGATGCCCACCACGCCTTTATGCCAGTGCGGCTGGTAAAGCACGGTGGATTTGCGGCTGTGCAGGGATGTATCGTTCTGGATAATGCTGACGGCTTCCTGGGTAATGCTCATGTCCACGCCTTTGCGTTCCATATTGTCGCCATGCAGCATTTCGGCGAAGGCGTAGGCTTTGTCGAAGTCCTTTTCGATAAAGAGGTTCACGGCTTTGCGCGCATCGTCCATGCGGCCGGCGGCGTTTACGCGCGGGGCGATCACGAACACGAGGTTGGAAGTAGTCAGCTTTTCCTTCAGGTTGCTAAGCTGGATCAGCGCCCTGATACCTGCGCTGGGCGTTTCGTTCACCTGCCTGATGCCGTGGAAGGCAAGCACGCGGTTTTCGCCGGTCATGGGCACGATGTCCGCCGCGATGCTGGTGGCCACAAGGTCCAGGTAACGGTAAACGTCCTCCATGGGCCTGCCTTTTTTTTGCGCCAGGGCGCTGATGAATTTGAAGCCGATGCCGCAGCCGCTGAGTTCTTTGTAAGGATAGGGGCAGCCGTCCTGTTTCGGGTTGAGAATGGCCGCTGCGGGCGGCAGTTCCGCGTCGGGCAGGTGGTGGTCGCAAATGATAAAATCGATGCCCAGCGATTTGGCGAACGTGATGTGCTCGATGGATTTGATCCCGCAGTCGAGCGCGATGACGAGGCTGATATCGTTGTCCCGCGCGTATTCGATGCCCTGCATGGAAATGCCGTACCCTTCGCGGTAGCGGTGCGGGATATAAAATTCGATATTGGGATACATGGATTCGAGAAAGCCGTACACGGTGGCTACGGCGGTAGTGCCGTCTACGTCGTAATCGCCGTAAATAAGGATCTTTTCCTGCCGGAAGAAGGCTTCTTCGAGCCGCGAAACGGCTTTGTCCATGTCCTTCATGATCCAGGGATCGTGCAGGTCGTCCAGCGACGGGCGGAAAAAATGCCGGGCCTCTTCATACTTTGTAATACCTCTTTGCACCAGCAGGCGGCATAGGATGGGATGTATTTTCAAAGCTGACTGAAGCTGCTGCTCCTCGTTTGGCTGATGTTTTTTTTCTGTCCAGCGTTTCTGCATGCAATGTTATTGGCGGGAATAAAATTCGTTGTTGGTTCTGTATCAGTTGTAATATAAGGATGATTGGCGTATTTACGCGAAAAGCGGGAAATTCTCCGAAAAGGGGAGGAAATATCTTAAAACTTCCGGTCCGTGGTAAACCTTACGAGCGATTCGAGCCCGGCCCTGACGTCGCTTTCGGGCAGCTCATGCAGGATGGTGAGGGCTTCGTCGCGGTATTGCATCATTTTTTGCCGGGCATATTCGATGCCGCCGTTTTCTTTTACGAGGGCGATCACTTCGTTGACCTTGTCTTTATCCTTATTATAGTTTTTTACTATGTTGATGATATGCCGACGTTGCTCCTTGCCGCTGTGCTGCAGGGTATAAATGAGGGGAAGGGTCATTTTTTTCTCCCGGATGTCGATCCCGGTGGGTTTGCCGATATTGGCGGTGCCGTAGTCGAACAGGTCGTCTTTGATCTGGAAGGCGATGCCGACCTTTTCGCCGAAAAGGCGCATTTTTTCGGTGAGCATCTCGTCCGCCGTGGTGCTCCATGCGCCGGCGGCGCAGGCGGAGGCGAGGAGGGAAGCGGTTTTGCGGCGTATGATCTCGAAATAGATATCTTCCTTGATGTCCAGCTTGCGGGTTTTTTCGATCTGGAGCAGCTCGCCTTCGCTCATTTCCTTTACGGCGCGGGAGAGTATTTCGAGGGTGCGGAAATCGTTATTGCTGATACTGAGCAGGAGGCCTTTGGAAAGGAGGTAATCGCCCACCAGCACGGCTATTTTGTTTTTCCACAGCGCATTGATGGAAAAAAAGCCGCGGCGTTCGAGAGAATCGTCCACCACATCGTCGTGCACGAGGGTGGCGGTGTGTAAAAGTTCCACAAGGGCGGCGGCGCGGTAGGTATTTTCGTTGATGCTGCCGGAGAATAGCCGGGCGGAAAGCAGCACGAACATGGGCCTGATCTGCTTGCCTTTCCTTTTTACGATATAATGCATGATCCTGTCCAGGAGAGGAACATGGCTCTTCACCGCGTCTGCAAACTTTCCCTCGAAATCTTGTAATTCCTTCCCGATCAGTAGTTTAATTTCCTCCATGTATTAAATAAAAAGGTTTGCTAAGCTAGGCCGAAAATAGGACATTTTGTAAAATTGGCCCCGAATTTGTATACGTTAGTTGGATGTTCTTTAAATTAGAAGCTAATTTTGAGACAGTTATCAATACAAATAAAATCGCAATAAAAATTTGTATATTCATTTAGGATTTTTACCTTTGCTTGGTAAAAAACGCGTTAATTGTAAAATCTTTAACAGTTTTTAAATAAAAAAACAATTATGGCAAGCAAAAAGTACTTACTACTGGCAGGTGCAATGAC
>CBINIO010000362.1:0-4996 GCA_966250725.1 uncultured Chitinophaga sp. | reverse complement strand
ACATGATCGTGGTAAGCGTGCCGGACCCCGCGATCAGCGGGAAAGCGATCGGCACCAGGCTGCCGGTCTTGGTATCCTCGCTTTTAAAAAACTCGATGCCCAGGATCATTTCCAGCCCGATAATGAATATCACGATGGAACCGGCCACGGCAAAGCTTTGCAGGTCCACGCTCATGAGCTTCAGAAAGGCTTCTCCCACCAGCAGGAACACCACCATCAGCACGCCGGAAGCCAGCGTGGCCTTTACGGCGTTGATCTCGCCGATCTTTTCCTTTAATGAAAGGAGGATGGGAATGGAGCCCAAAATATCTATCACTGCAAACAACGTAAAGCCTACGGTAACGATCTGGTCGATGCTGAACATATGATGGATTTTTTGCAAAAGTAGGGTATTCTTTCGCCCGATTATGAGCTAAAATATCTAATTTGGCCGGTATTTCAGCAAAGCCCCCGACCATGCAGGAAGATATCATCATCCAGATCAGCAACAAGATCAAAGAAAGACGGAAAGCAAAAGGCATCACCGTGCAGGAGCTGGCGGACAGGGCGGACGTAAGCAAGGGCCTCATTTCACAGATCGAGAATAACCGTACCGTTCCCTCGCTGCTGGTGCTGGTGAACATTATCCGCGCGCTGAACCTCGACATGAACGAATTTTTCAACGACATCAACCAGCATAAGCAGGCCCCGAAAGTGCTCATCAAAAGAAAAGACGAATACCCGGTCTTCGAAAAAGAGAACGCCAAAGGTTTTCTTTACAAAAGAGTGCTCACCCGCAACATCAAGGGCGGCCCCGCTGACATCGTGCTGCTGGAGCTGAAACCCGGCGCCCGGCGCAGCCATATGGTGAAGACCGACGCCTGGGAATACAAATACGTGATCAAAGGCTCCGTCGAATACCACATCGACGACGAAAAGTATATCCTCGAAACGGGCGATTCCATATTCTTCGACGGCCGCATCGGGCACAAGCCCGCTAACACGGGGAGCGAGGATGCGCTGCTGCTGGTGGTTTATTTTTTCCAGGAAGGGTAAAGGCAGCTTACGCTCCCGCCTGCTTCTGCGGCTCCATCAGCTTATGCAGGCTCATCAGCTGCTTCATCGATTTTTCCATGCCTTCGGACGAGCCGTCGAGGAAAATAACGTTGCCTTTGGAGTTTTCCGAAAAATGTTTGATGCCTTCCACCCACATGCTGAACAGGATCACGGAAGTATCGAGGTTGGCCTGCTGCATTTCCTTGGCGGCGGTCGTCATGCCTTTGGCAACTTCCTCGCGGAAGAGCGCCACGCCGCGGCCACGTAATTGCGCAGCCAGCCTTTCCGCTTCGGCGGCGATCTTGATGGCGTTGCCTTCCGCTTCGGCGGCTTTCGTTTTGGTGATCAGCAAAGCCTGGCCTTCGTTCTCGGCGGCGGCCTTCAGGTTGTTGGAAGCCACTACCTGCGCCATGGAGCGCATGATGGCGTCGTCGAAAGTAATATCGTTCAGCTGGAGGTCCTGCAGGTGAAAGCCCCACTGCTCCAGCGTAAGATCGATCTGCTCCTTTACGTGCTCCGTGATGTCCTTGCGGAGGCCGAGCACTTCAGACTGGCGTTTGGTGGCTACGAAGCCCCTGATGGAACCTTCGATGGTGCGGATGAGCGCCTGCATGAAGCTGCGTTCGTCCATGAACTTGAAGGCCACGTTTTTGAGGGTCTCTTCTTCCTGGTTGAACACGGAATAGAGCAGCATGGCCTTGAAATACACGTTGGCCTGGTCGATCGTAATGGCCTGGAATTCCAGCTCCACGGAGCGGTTCTGGATGGAGATGCGTTTGAATACTCTTTCGATGAGGGGGATCTTGAAGTTCAGGCCGGGGAAAAGGATGCGGTTGTATTTGCCGAAGATGGTGGTAACGCCGACGGTTCCCTGCTGGATGGTCACGAAGGACGACAGCAGGACGAGCACGACAAGCGCGATAATAACATACAAAAAAACGTTACCCATAGTGTAAAGGATTTGAATGCTAAATGTAATCAAATTCCCTCACTACGGACATTAAATTGCTGGTAGACGGGTTTCCAAAACTGCGGATGCAAAGACCGGGTCGCGAGGCTTTGGCGGTTAACAAACAATGGATGAACCGTGTGTTATATCTTTTGACAGTTACGGAAGAAAATGAAAACATCGTCCAGCTCAATCTGTTTCAATTGATAGGCCAATTGGGTCTTCAGGTCCTCCGTCTCTTCTTTGATTTTCTTATACTGGTCCTTTAATGCTTGATACCTGGCAAGTATTTCTTCGGGAGTGGCGGTTTGATCTAACGCCAGTATATCGTAAGCCTTGTCTTCGGTTATCATAGTGATAAGTATTACTTCAAAAACTATCCAAATGAACTCCGTTCTTTATTCAGGCTACTAAATTAGTGGAGTTTGGGACGCCGGAAAATACCCAAGCTTGGGTATTTTTTCCGCTGAATCGCAGATCACACAAGCGTTGTAGCGATTTTACAAATTAGAAAATGCGCATATGTATCCTGATAATCAATATGCGAAAAAAACGTAATAAATACGGTTTATTGTAAACCAATCTGTTTGGCGAGCGCCACCAGTTCGGGGGTATTCCTGACCTTGAGCTTCAGTCGGATGTTCTTTCTGTGCGTTTCGATGGTATACCTGCTGAGGTTGAGCTTCTCCGCGATCTCTTTGTTGTTGTGGCCCCTGGCCGCCAGTATGAAGATGTCCTTTTCGCGGGCGGTGAGTTTGTTGAGCACGTCTTCGTTCCTGCGGCGCAGCACTACGCGCAGCGCTTCGCTGATCTGGCTGCCGGTGTCTATCGCGTGGGAGAAGTCGAGGAATACGCAGATCACGTCCACCACGTTGCCGTGCTGATCGAACGTAAACGGCACGCCGAGCCCCACGACCCAGAACCATTCGGCGCCGCCGCGCCTGCGTACGCGCATCACGCCGCCGAACATCGCTTTTTTTTCCCGGAACGATTGCTGCGAAATAGTGAGAATACTGGCGTCTTCGGGGTGGGTTACCTGCCGGAAGAACTCGACGCCGAGCGTTGTGACCTCTTCCCGCGAATAACCAAGGGTTTCGGTTAACCTGCTATTGCACCAGTTGATAGCCTTTCTGGAGTTGTTGGACGTATACAACATTGCGGGAACCTTGTCGATAATGGCCTCCAAATGTTCAAGCCGGCTCCTCAGCTGCGCATTCTCCGATACAAGCGCATCATGAGAGTCGCGTTTTTCTGTGCCCATGTCCTGCATTAATGAATGTTTTAAACAAACAATAGTGAAAACTAACGATGAATACTATACGAATATAAATAAATACGAAACAAAGGTTATAACACCTTTATGTAAATATAAAAGAAAAAGCCATATATCCAAACGGCGTTAACAGCCGGCCGGCCGCAGAAAGGGTTTGACAATTCCCCTATTAGGCAGTAAATTTGGTGCGCTAATCGAAATACAATTCTTAACCCATAAAAATTGAATTATGGCTTTTACTCTTCCCGCATTGCCGTATGCTTCCGATGCGCTTGAACCGCACTTCGACAAACAGACCATGGAGATCCATCACGGCAAACATCACCAGGCTTATGTGGACAACCTGAACAAGGCGATAGCCGGCACCGAAAACGAAAATAAATCACTGGAAGAACTGGTTGCCAACGCAGGCGCCATCAGCCCCGCAGTGCGCAACAACGGCGGCGGTCACTGGAACCACTCCTTCTTCTGGACCAGCCTCGCCCCCAACGCAGGCGGCGCGCCCACCGGCAAGCTGGCCGACGCTATCAACAGCGCTTTCGGTTCTTTCGACGCCTTTAAAGAAAAATTCAACGCCGCCGGCGCTACCCGCTTCGGCTCCGGCTGGGCATGGCTGATCGTGAAAGACGGCAAACTGGAAGTTACTTCCACCCCCAACCAGGACAATCCCCTGATGGACGTTGCCGAAGTAAAAGGCACTCCCATTCTCGGCGTGGACGTTTGGGAACACGCTTATTACCTCAAATACCAGAACCGCCGCGCGGACTACCTCGCCGCTTTCTGGAACGTGGTAAACTGGGACGCCGTTAGCAAAAGGTTCTAACAGCGTTTTTCTGACAGATACGAGATTACAGGCCGGCCTTCTTCCAAAACGAAGAGGGCCGGCCTTTTTATGGCCGGCCCCCGAAAATGCTATGGTTAACCGCTATTTGTTGTATTTGACGGACACATGCGCCAGCCTGCACGACTTGCTGTTGCTCACCGTGCCGCCCGCAGGGCTGGTGGACGTACCGGCCGATTTGTTGGCCACCCTTACGCGGATGTAAAGGTTGGGCAGCCCGCTGGCCGCCGCCGGGAAGTTGAAGCTCACCGTCTTGTACGCCGGCACCTGCGTCAGCAGCGTGTTCGACCAGTTGGCGATATCCTGGAAGGTGAACTCGCCCACAGTGCTGAACGTCGTGTTGTCCGCCGACCATTCCACCACGAAGTTGCGCGGCCCGCCGATATCGGAATTTCCTTCCAGCTGCAGGGAAATAGGGCCGCTGATGCCTGCGGTAGAGATGTTGATACCCCAGTATTCGCCGGTATTATCAGCAGTGTTCCACCAGTTTTTGGAAGCCCAGGCCCCGTTGGAAACGGCGCCTTTTGTGCCGGTAGGGTCGGGCAGCAGGCCGTTGTAGTCCGAAGTGCCGTAAATGCCGGTGCTGGTAAAGTCCAGCGAGGACTGGGCGCTCTGGAACAGCAGGCCCTCGCCGGTGTCCGGCGTGAGCGGGTTTTGTGCGGCCGTGGGCGTGGCGGCAAATTCTTTTTTGAACCGGCTCCATTCCACCAGCACGTTCGAGAAGCCGCTGCTTCTTTCCTGCTGCAGCGCAATGTCTTCACGCTTCAGGTGGCGGATGGCGTATTGGCCGATGCTGCCGCCAAAGCGCTCCAGCGTTTCGCTCACCAGCACGCCCGCAATGGTGCCGGAGCCCTGCGGCACCTGCGTTCCGTCGCGGCGGTAAGGCACGTCGAGGTTG
>CBINIO010000361.1:0-5019 GCA_966250725.1 uncultured Chitinophaga sp. | reverse complement strand
CAAAAGGGTGCGCGGCGGCGATGGAAGGGTAAAGGAACTGCAGGCCGTGGTCCGCGAGCGGCAATGTTTTAAAAAAAGGCGAGCCCGCGGCCAGCGGGTGAATGGCGGAACAGATGTCGTGCAGGAAACCTGGAAGGGTCAGCTCCGCGCTGCGCATGCCGCCGCCGACGGTGTTTTTCCCTTCGACGAGCAATACGCGGAGGCCCTGCTGTTGCAGCACGATGGCGGCGGAAAGGCCGTTCGGGCCCGCGCCCACCACGATGGCGTCGTATTCCGGGTTTTGCATGGTATAAATATACGGTTTGTTCTTTCGCGGATGCGTTCTTCCACCAGTTTCAATCCTCATTCTGAAGGAATCGTTCTTCATTATTCACCATACCGCTAATCATCAGCATTCATCTTACGTTCCGGAAACGTATATCCGCCGCGCGTAGCGCAACCAGGCGGACAGTATACCGGTATCGGTTATACGAAAAATAAGGATGGCGGAAGGGTTATAGAAAATTTCACTCATCTTCCGGCTCCACGTCCGTAAGCTGGTATTTGATCGCGTAATGCAAAGGCTGGATGGGCTTGTCATTCGCATTGGCCCAAACATTCGAGAAAGAAGCGCCGTAATAGAAGATCAGCGCCACATAAAATACGAACAGCAGCAGCAGCACAATAGACGCGGACGCGCCGTAAATACTGTTGATATTGCTATAGGTGAGCAGCCAGCGGAGCACCAGCTTGCCGATATTAAACAGTATGCTGGTGACCAGCGCACCGGTGAGCAATATCTTCCAGCGCGGCCGCCCGTCCGGCAGCAGGAAAAACACCAGCCCGAACCACATCGTCACCGTTACCACGGAAATGGCGTAACGCAATACGCCGTTGTAATAGATCGCAAGGTCGGGGGAATAGTTCCTGACGTATTCGCCGACAAAGCCCTGCACCGAATCGGCCAGTATACCGATCACGAACAGCACGCCCGTGAGCAGTATCAGCGCGAGACCCCGTAAACGGCTGAGCATGATATGCCTGAAATTCCCCGCGGCGATGGGCCGCACACGCCACAGCTGGTTCACCGAGCTGGTCATTACTTTTAGCAGGGTGGTGGCGACAAATATGAGAAAAACAAAGCCCACAATAGCGATCAGCCAGTTCTGCGCGATACCGCGAAAGGCTTTCAGCGTTTTGATCACTTCCTGGGTTACTTCGGGGCCGATGATCTCCATCAGCTGATCGAACAATTGGCGGGAAATGACGCGCGGCTCGAACAGCAGGCGCAGCGCCTGCAAAATGATAACAAGGATGGCAGGCAGGGCGAAAGTGGTAAAAAAAGCGGTAGCGCCCGCCATTCGCAGCGGATCGTTTGCCTGCAATTCGGTAAAGGCATCCTTGAATGACCATAAAAAAACCTGCCAGCGTTTGAGTTGCTTCCTTTTCCTTTTTATCATATCGTTGCCTGCCCTTCAACATACGGGGCGCGCCAAAAATACGCGAAAAGTACAACTATTCCCCCCATCTGCACAAGAGATAAAAATCCATATCGGCCTATCTTCATTACATGAATACTGCAACATACGAAGCCGCGATCATTGGCGGCTCTTCCGCGGGATTGGCCGCAGCCCTTACGCTTGGCCGGTTCGGCAGGCGCGTGGTCGTATTTGACAGCGGCGCGCCGCGAAACAAGCCCGCCGCGCACGCGCACAACTTTTTCACCCGCGACGGCGAGCCGCCCGCCGAATTGCTGCGCATCGCGAGGGAACAGCTCAAACCTTATCCATCCGTCATGCTGCAGCCGCTTCCCATCGTGTCGGCGGAAAAAATACCCGGCGGTTTCCTGCTCACCGCGTCCGGCGGCGAACGTTTTACCACAAAAAAAATCATCATCGCCACCGGCGTAAAAGATATCATGCCCGCCATCGACGGTATGGCGGAGCTTTGGGGCCAATCGATCTTCCATTGCCCGTACTGCCATGGCTGGGAAGTAAAGGGCGAGCCCGTTGCGATCATCGCGAACGGCGATAACGCCTGGCATTTCGCGCAGATCGTTTCAGCGCTCAATAAGGACATCGTTTTTCTCAGCAACGGCCCAAGCGCACTGAGCGAAGAACAAATGGATAAATTGCGGCGGAAAGGATTTTCCATCATAGAAACACCGCTGTCCGCCATACAAAAAGAAAACGGCGGCATCCGGATCGTGTTTGCAAACGGAGAATCCATTCACAGAACAGCGGCGTATTACCGCGCGGACAGCCTTCATTATCACAACGAGCTCGCACGGCAGCTTGGCTGCGAGCTAAGCGACACGGGGTCGATAGCAGTGAACGGGATGTTCGAGACCAGCGTGCCCGGCGTTTTTGCGGCGGGAGACGTAAGCCACGACAGGCTGCACCAGGTATCCATGGCCGCTGCGGGCGGACATACTGCGGCGGCGGCCTGCAACGGCCAGCTTTGCGCGGAGGACTTTGAAAAAGAAGATTAATATTCTTCCGCTACTTTGCGGATATCCTTTACTTCCAGCACTTTTTTGCCGTAGCCATGCAGCGCCACTTTGATCATGGCCCGCCCCAGCTCCGCCAGCGTGCCTGCATACGAAGACAGGACAGGGCGCAGCAGCGGGTACAGCCAGGTCACGTATTTATAATAAGGGTTAACGTTCTTTAATCCTTTTGTGGGGTGCAGGTAACCGGGGCGGAACGCATATACTTCCCTGAACGGGAGCTTCATCAGGTCGTTCTCCGTTTTTCCCTTTACGCGCGCCCACATTACGCGGCCCTGTTCGCTGCTGTCCGTTCCCGAACCGGAAATATAACAGAAGGCCATTTGCGGGCTTTCTTTGCTCATCACTTCCGCCACATGCAGGGTGAGCGTGTAGGTGAGCCGGTAATACGTGGCTTCGTCCTTGCCGATGGACGTAACGCCCAGGCAAAAGAAGCAGGCGTCGTAACCGGCCAGCTGCGGCGCCAGCGGCGTGACGTTAAAAAAATCTTCGTGAATGATCTCTTTCAGCTTCGGATGGCTGAAGCCGGAAGGTTTGCGGTTGATGATCAACACCGATTCCACCGCCGGGTGCTGCAGGCATTCGTGCAACACTCCTTCCCCTACCATGCCGGTGGCACCGGTAACGATCACGCGGATCTTGTCAGGCATATGCTGATGATTTGTATGGAAAATTATGCTTTTTTCAGATAGCCTGCTCTGCGGCGCCAAGCGGCTCTTCCCTGATATTCCTGCGGCAGACGAGCAGCACGCCCAGCGCGAGCATGCCGGTGCCGGTCATCACGAGCGCCAGCGGCAGCGCGCCGTTCTTTTCATCAAGACTTACAAATACCGACGCCAACGCGCCCGTGCCCATCTGCAAAGCGCCCATCAGCGAAGAAGCGCTGCCCGCGTTCCTTTCAAACGGCGCGAGCGAAAGCGCGGCCGTGTTCGGGTTCACAAAACCAAGGCAGCACAGCAGAACGAACAGCAGCGCCAGCGTGGGCCAAAGGCTCAGCCAGCCGTTCAGCACGCCCGCAACGAATATCAGCCCGGTAACGGATTGCACCGTCAGCGCCACCGGCAGTACCTGCTCGCTGGTGAACCTGCGCAGCAGCAGGGTGTTCACCTGGCTGGAACCGATAAATCCCACTGATAAGGCCGCGAAGATCCAGCCGTAGGTTTTATCGCTCACATGGTAAACGTCCATGAACACTTTTGGCGATGCGGACACGTACGCGAACAGCGCGGAGAACGCGATCGCGCCGGTAATCGTGTAGGTATAGAACTGCGGCACCTTCGCTACCTTCCAGAAATTGCGGAGGATGGGCGCGGGTTTGAGCGAAAGCGAAGCGTCAGGTTTGTAGCTGCCGGGCAGCCAGAAGATGGAAGCGATCAGCATAAGTATGCCCATTACCGTTAGGATGATAAACACCGCATGCCAGCCGATAGCGCTCGTTACATAACCGCCCACGGTAGGCGCGATCATTGGCGAAGCGCCGACCACCAGCATCAGCAGCGCAAACACTTTCGCGTTCTCGTTCACGGGAAAGAGGTCGCGCACCATCGTCATGGAAGCCACTGTGGCCGCGCAGCTGCCGACGGCCTGGAAAAAACGCAGCGCGATGAAGTGATCGATATGCTGCGTGACGGCGCAGCCCGCGGATGCGAGGATGTAAACCAGCAGGCCGATGTACAACGGCTTTTTACGGCCGTATTTATCCAGCAGCGGGCCATACAACAGCTGTCCCGCGGAGATGCCGATAAAATAGCTTGACAGCGTAAGCCCGACGTGCGACACGTCCGTATGAAGGTCTTCAGCAATGGCGCGGAAGCCGGGCAGATACATGTCTATCGTAAAAGGGCCGAGGGCGGTGAGGCTTCCGAGAATGAGGATCAGGAAGAAATAGGTCGAACGTTTCAAAGCCGGGGAAATTTCCGCAAAGATGAGCAGAAAATCCGGCTTTGAAACATAGAATTATTTGATGGAAGTATAGTTGCGGTTGTTGGTGGTGGATGGGTGTGCTGGCTTTGAATCTCCGATGAACGCTGCTGTTGCAGGATGCATATGCTGGCTTCGAATTTCCGAGTAGCCCGATGAACGCTGCTGTTGTAACGTGCGTATGCTGCTTTGAATCTCTGCTGTTATTCATAGAAGCGTGGTTACCGCTGCTGTTGGAGAATGCCGTACTCCAGCCCGCGTATTTCCGCCAGTCCCTTCAAACGCCCGATGGCGCTGTATCCCGGGTAGGTTTGTTTTTGCAGGTCGTCCAGCATCTGGTGGCCATGATCGGGGCGCATGGGCAGCGAAACTTTCCGGCGCTGCATTACTTTCACGAGCTCGTTCACTACGGCGTACATGTCCACGTTGCCGTCGAGATGATCGGCTTCGTAGAAATTGCCGTTGCCGTCGCGGCGGATGTTGCGGAGATGCACGAAATGAATGTGGTCGCCATGACGGCGTATGATGCCGGGCAGATCGTTGTCCGCACGCACGCCCAATGAACCGGTGCAATAACACAAACCGTTCGCGGGCGAAGGCGCGGCATTGAG
>CBINIO010000360.1:0-5022 GCA_966250725.1 uncultured Chitinophaga sp. | reverse complement strand
ATAGAAGGATACGTGCCTTCCAACAACCGTTCGCAGATCGTGCAGCGGGACGGCAATACCATTATCATGGACGCGTACAACGCGAACCCTTCCAGCATGAAAGCGGCGGTGGAAAATTTCGCGGGGCTGACGGCGGAGAAAAAAGTATTGCTCCTCGGCGCGATGAAAGAGTTGGGGGAAGACAGCGAAAAAGAACACCAGGCGCTGGCGGACCTTTTACAAAAAACGCATTGGAAAGCGGTGGTGCTGGTGGGAAAAGAATTTGCAAAAGTGAACCATCCTTACATCTATTTTGAAACGGCGGAGGAAGCAAAAAAATGGCTGCGGCAGCAGGCTTTTAAGGATGCGCATATACTCGTGAAAGGCAGCAGGAGCGTGGGGATGGAGAAAGTGATCGGATAAATTCCAACCGCTGAAGAGTGCGACGCAACGGCGGCCCCAACAGCGATCCTGCCGGCCGGCCCACCGTCTTTAACTACCTGAAAAAAATAAACCTGCGAGTTAAAAAACTCACAGGTTTTCATAACCTATGCCAACTTTAGAGTTATGTTAAAAGCCTCGTGGGGCTTGGAATCGCTTCTCAAATAAGTAAGTATTCCTTACTTACTATATTATCAACGCACGATTAAATAAAAGGTTTAAATAGCCGTGACATTTTTTTTGACAATTCCCAAGTGGCTGATTTACAGCTGTTCCTGCGTCAGTTCCACCAGCACGCCGTTCGTGCCTTTCGGATGAAGAAAACAAACCAGCTTGTTGTCCGCACCGGGTTTGGGCTCCGTGTTCAGCAGCTCGAAACCTTCCGCTTTCAGCCGCTCCATTTCCGCCCTGATATCCGCCACCTCAAAGGCGATGTGATGTACGCCCTCTCCTTTTTTTTCCAGGAATTTCGCGATGGGACTGCTTTCCACGGCGGCCTCCAGCAGCTCGATCTTTGTATCGCCCTGCAGAAAGAACGCAGTGGCCACGCCTTCGGACGGGATTTCCTCCGTTTTGTAACAGGGCGTGTTCAGCAACTTTTCGAACAGCGGTACCGAAACCTTCAACGATTTTACGGCAATGCCGATGTGTTCCACTTTTAACATATCCTTACAGCTTTTAAATATAGACGGAAGCTATCGCTCCATCGGCCCAAACGATGGCCCAACCCGGTAAAAGTAGAACTTAAATCGTAATTTTGCAGGATGCATCAGCCGCCCGTTTACTTCGATTATAACGCCACCACGCCCTGCGATCCGCGGGTGGTGGAAACGATGCTGCCCTTCTTCAACCGGCACTTCGGCAACGCGGCTTCCCGCAACCACGCATTCGGCTGGGCGGCCGAAGAAGCGGTGGACCACGCCCGGCAACAGGTCGCCGCGCTCATCGGCGCGGAACCGCAGGAAGTAATCTTCACCTCCGGCGCCACCGAAGCCGTGAACCTCGGCATCAAAGGGCTGTACGAAGCATACGCGGGCAAAGGCAACCACATCGTCACCGCGGAAACGGAGCACAAAGCGGTGCTGGACACGCTGGCGCATCTCGAAAAACAGGGCGCGGCGGTGACCCGGCTGAAAGTGAACGCCGCCGGGCTGATCGATACCGCTGCGCTGGAAGCGGCCATCACCCCACAAACCATCCTGATCGCCATCATGTATGCCAATAACGAGACCGGCGTGATACAGCCCATGAACGAGATCGGCCGCATCGCGCGGGAAAGGGACGTGATCCTGTTTACCGACGCCACGCAGGCCGTGGGCAAAATACCGCTCCACGCGCAGCGGGAAGGCATCGGCATGCTGGCGCTCAGCGCGCACAAGCTGTACGGCCCAAAAGGCATCGGCGCGCTGTACGTGAGAAGACGCTCGCCCAGGGTGAAGATCGTTGCGCAGATGGACGGGGGCGGCCACGAACGCGGCATGCGCTCGGGCACGCTGAACGTTCCGGCAATCGCCGGGCTGGGCAAAGCCTGCGAACTGGCAGGCGCCGAAATGGCAGTGAACGCCGCCCGGCTGGCTGCCATGAGAGACCGGTTGGAAACCGCAATTCTAAGCCGGGAACGGGCCAGCATCAACGGTTTGGGCGCGCCCAGGCTGCCGCATGTGACCAATATCGCCTTCCAGGGCATACAGGGCGACGCGCTGCTGAGGGCCATAAGCCGGCAAATTGCCGTATCTTCGGGTTCAGCCTGCACTTCGGCCCTGCCGGAACCCAGTCATGTACTGACAGCGATGGGGCTGAGCGAGGAACTGGCACATTCTTCGCTACGCTTTGCTTTAGGGAGATTCACGACCGACGCGGAGGTTGATTTTGCCATTTCGGCCGTGGAGCATACGATCCGTGAGTTCAATGAAATTTTAAAATAAAAACGAAACAAGCCATGATTTTTATAAGCGATAAAGCCAAGGAAAAAGTAGACGCGCTGAGAGCGGAAGGCACGCTGGGGGAAGACTTCTTCCTGCGGGTATCCGTAGTGGGAGGCGGCTGTTCCGGCCTGAGCTACAAGCTGGATTTCGATAACGAGACCAAGCCGAAAGACCAGGTGTTTGAAGACAAAGGCATCAAAGTGGTCACCGACCTGAAGAGTTTTTTATATCTCTGCAACACCACCCTCGAATTCTCCGAAGGCCTCAACGGCAAAGGGTTTTACTTCAACAACCCGAACGCCGCGCGCACCTGCGCCTGCGGCGACAGCTTTGCCGTATAACGCGGCCGCATACGATTTTTATAAAAAAAGCCGTTTGGAAGCTATTCCCGACGGCTTTTTTCTTGTTTAAAAAGAAATAACGGATAATTCAAATATTCTATATTTGTCACCGTCTATGTACGCGATATTCAAAAAAGACCTTCACCAGTTTTTCAGCAGTATTACAGGCTATGTAGCCATCATCCTGTTCCTGCTTGCCAACGGACTTTTCCTTTTCGTATTCCCGGAAACCAATCTTCTCGATGCCGGGTATGCCGACCTGGACGGGCTTTTTGAGCTGGCGCCCATGATCTTCCTGCTGCTGATACCGGCCATCACCATGCGCAGCCTCGCGGACGAGTTCCGCAGCGGCACCATGGAGCTGCTCAGCACCAAACCGCTCACCTGGTGGCAGATCGTTTGGGGGAAATACTGGGCCTGCCTGCTGATCGTGGTCATCGCGCTGATACCGACCGTCACCTATTACATCGCCATCAGCCAATTGGCCGCCACCAACAACAGCCTTGACGGGGGCAGCATTCTTGGCTCCTATATCGGCCTGCTGCTGCTGGGCGGCGTGTTCACCGCCACGGGCATCTGGGCTTCGTCGCTCACCGGCAACGCGGTGGTGGCTTTTCTCGTCGCCATATTTACCTGCTTCATCCTGTACAACGGCTTCGACGCGCTGAGCAAAGTGCCGGTGTTCTCGGGCGGGGCGGACTATTATCTCAAAATGGCCGGCATCCGTTATCATTTCGACAGCATCAGCCGCGGCGTGGTAGACAGCCGCGACATCGTGTATTTTTTCAGTCTTACCGGCCTGATGCTCTACCTCACAAAAATTTCACTGGAACGCAAAATCTGGCAGGCATAAATGATGGAAGCAACGAGAAAGGATAAACGAAAAAAATATCTCCAGCGCACGCTGGGCGTGATCGCCGTGATCGTCGCGCTCAACGTGGCGGCCTCGTACCTGCACGGCCGCTGGGACCTTACCGCCGAAAAACGGTATACCCTCGCCGCTTCCACCCGCACCCTGCTCCAAAACCTGGACGCGCCGGTCACCATCGAAGTATATCTCAAAGGCAAATACCCCGCGGGCTTCCGGCAGCTGGCCGACGCCACGCGCGAGCTGCTGGAGGAGTTCCAGCAATACGGCGGCAACAACATCCGCTTCGAGTTCCTTAATCCCGGCTCCGGGCTGCCGGACTCCATGCGCGCCAGCTTCCAGGATTCGCTGATGGCCCGCGGTATCCTGCCGTTCAACCTGCAGGTGCAGGAAGACGGGAAGGACGGGTTCGCCGAAAGGCTCATCTTCCCCGGCGCCTTTATACAGTACAAAGGCCGCGAAACCGCCGTGAACCTGCTGAAAAGCCAGGGCGGGATGGACCCGATGGCCGCGCTCAACCATTCGGAAGCCCTGCTGGAATACAAATTCGCCAGCGCCATTTACCAGCTGCAGCAGCCGGAACGCCCGCTCGTAGGTTATATGCTCGGCCACGGCGAGCCCGAAGGCGCCAACGTGTACGACGCGTTCAAAACATTGCACGAACAATACCAGGTGGACACGATCAACCTGCGCACCGCCCCGTACATCGAGCGCGCGTTTGACGCCATCCTGTTCGTGCGGCCCGTTCAAACCTTCACCGACGAAGACAAGCTGAAAATAGACCAGTACGTGATGAACGGCGGCAGCGTGATCTGGTTCATCGACAACCTCACCGCTTCCGTGGACAGCCTGCGCGGCCGCGATTTCGTGGCCTTCGACCGGGGGCTGCACCTGGAAGACCTGCTGTTTAAATACGGCGCGCGCGTAAACCTCGACCTTATCCAGGACCTGCAAAGCGACATCATACCGCTGGTAGTGGGCAACATCGGCGACAAACCGCAGATACAGCCCGTGCCTTTTCCCTACTTCCCGCTGTTCACCTCCAGCAACGCGCATCCCATCGTCTGGAACATGGACCTTGTAATGAGCCGCTTCGCCAATTCGGTGGACACCATCAAGGGCGGCGACATCCGGAAAACCATACTGCTGGCCAGCTCCGACCATAGCCGCACCATTGGCGGCCCGGTGGAGATCACGCTGGAAAGCGTACAGCAGCAGCCCAACCCGAGGGATTACCGGCAGCGGGCCGTACCGGTGGCCGTTTTGCTGGAAGGGCGCTTCCCTTCACTGTTCAACCACCGGTTGGGAACGGAAGAGCGAAAAGCGCTGGAAGCCGTATCCGGCAAGCCGTTCAAAGCCATCGCCGACACCGCCGGCAAAATGATCGTGGTGGGCGACGCGGACATCGTGATGAATGCCGTTTCCATGAAGAACGGCCCTTTGCAGATGGGCGTGAATGAGTTTAATC
>CBINIO010000359.1:0-5057 GCA_966250725.1 uncultured Chitinophaga sp. | reverse complement strand
CAGGTGGTGCGGAAACTGAGCGGTTTTTCTTTCGCGGCCGGCTTTTTTGCGGCGGCCGGTTTTTTCGTCTGTGCCGCAGCCGCAGCGGAGCAGCCGATTACGATCAATACCGTGTAAAATAGTTTCTGCATCATAGGGAATCAGTAAAAAAAAGCCCGTCCGGTTACTAAACGCCGGACGGGCTTTAAAAGTCTAACAGTTTGATACTTTCTTCTATGGCCTGGATGCGCGCTTCGCAGTCCGCCTTTTTGCGGCGCTCGGCTTCCACCGCTTCGGGCTTGGCGTTCTGCACGAATTTTTCGTTCGCCAGCTTGGCGGCAACGGATTTCAGGAAGCCCTGCTGGTAGACGAGGTCTTTCAGCAATTGTTCTTTCTGCGCGGCAGGGTCTATCACGGTATCCGTGAGCATGTAGAACTTGTCTTTGCCCACCACCAGCGCAATGGCGCCGGGCACCGCGGCCTGCGTGTACGTCAGCTCGCGCGTGTTGAGCTGTTTGGCGAGGATGCTTTCGATGCGTTTGAAAGCTTCGCCGTTATTCGTTTCGATATGCAGCGCGATAGTGTCCTTGGGTTTCACCTGGTTTTTGTTGCGCCCGTCGCGGATGCCGGTGATCACTGCTTTCGCCAGCGCGCCTTCCGCGAGCACGGCGGCGTTGGTGGCGGCCGGAGCGGCGAACTGGCGGATCACGAGGTCGTCGCCGGGCTGGCGCTCACGCAGCAGGTGATACAGCTCTTCGGTTACAAAAGGCATGAACGGATGCAGCAATTGCATCAGGCGCTCGAAGAAGCCGAGCGTTTTTTCATGCACGCCCGCGTCGATGGGTTGCTCGAAACTGGGTTTCACCCACTCGAGGTACCAGGAGCAGAAATCGTCCCAGATCAGGCTGTATATGGCTTTCAGGGCTTCGCTGAGACGGAAGTCCTGGAAAAGTTTTTCCACCTCGGCGTGCACTTCGTTCAAACGGTTCTCCATCCATTCCACTGCAAAGCCGGGAACAGGCGCGCCGGTACCGGCGGCGGGCTTCCACATCTTCACGAGCTTGAGCGCGTTCCACATCTTGTTGTTGAAGTTGCGGCCCTGCTCGCAGCTGGTGTCGTCAAACAGCAGGTCGTTGCCGGCGGGGGAGGAGATCATGATGCCGAAACGCACGGCGTCCGCGCCGAACCGTTCGATCAGCTCGAGCAGGTCGGGCGAGTTGCCGAGCTGCTTGCTCATTTTGCGCCCGAGCTTGTCGCGCACCATGCCGGTGAAGTATACGTCGCTGAAAGGTTTTTCGTGCTTGTATTCCAGGCCGGCCATGATCATGCGGGCCACCCAGAAAAAGATAATGTCCTGCCCGGTTACCAGCACGGAGGTCGGGTAATAATAATTGATGTCCGCGTTGCCGGGCTGGCTGATGCCGTTGAACACTTCCATGGGCCAGAGCCAGGAGGAGAACCAGGTATCGAGACAGTCTTCGTCCTGCCGCAGCGATTGCGCGGTTTTACCGAACTTCTCCGCGTACAGCTTCAACGCTTCTTCCTGCGTTTCAGCAACCACGAACTGGCCGGCATCGTCGTACCAGGCGGGGATCTGCTGGCCCCACCACAGCTGGCGGGAAATGCACCAGTCCTTCACGTTCTCCATCCAGTATTTGTAAGTGGCGAGGAAGCGGTCCCCGGGATGGATACGCACGTCCCCGTTCACCACCGCGTCCAGCGCTGGCTGCGCCATGTCCGCCATTTTCACGAACCATTGCGTGGAAATGCGTGGCTCCACTACCGTGTCGGGGTTGCGCTGGCTGTAACCGAGGCGGGTGCTGTATTCCTGTTCCTTTACGAGCAGGCCCTGCTCCGCGAGGGCGGCCACTACTTTTTTACGCGCGCGGAAACGGTCTTCGCCCACGAACACTTCGGCGGCGGCGCTGAGCGTGCCGTCGTCGTTGAGCGTGTCCACCACTTCCAGGTTGTGTTTCAGGCCGAGGTTGTAGTCGTTGATATCGTGCGCGGGCGTTACTTTCAGCGCGCCGGTGCCAAATTCCTTGTCCACATATTCGTCGAAGATCACGGGCACTTTGCGGTTCACCAGCGGCACGATGGCGAAGTGATCTTTCAGGTGCGCGTAACGTTCGTCGCCGGGGTTTACGCAGATGGCCGTATCGCCCATGATGGTCTCGGGGCGCTGCGTGGCGATGGTGATGAACTCGCCGGTGGCTTCGCCTGCGGCGTTTACCACGGCGTATTTTACATGGTAGAGCTTGCCGTTGATCTCTTTGTATTCCACTTCCTCGTCGCTGAGGGCGGTTTTTGCCTTCGGGTCCCAGTTGATCATGCGGGCGCCGCGATAGATGAGGCCTTTATTGTACAGGTCTACGAACACGCGGATAACGGCCTTGTAATAATGATCGTCCATGGTGAACGACACACGGTCCCAATCCACGGAGCAGCCCAGCTTTTTGATCTGGTGATAGATGATGCCGCCGTATTTTTCTTTCCACTCGTAGGCGTATTGGAGGAATTCCTGGCGGCTGAGCTGGCTTTTTTCAATGCCTTTTTCTTCTTTCAGCATATTCACCACCTTCGATTCGGTGGCGATGGAAGCATGGTCGCTGCCCGGCACCCAGCATGCGTTGAAGCCGCTCATGCGGGCATGGCGCACCAGGATGTCCTGCACGGTCTCGTTCAGCGTATGGCCCATGTGAAGCACGCCGGTGACGTTCGGCGGCGGGATCACGACGGTAAAGGGCGGCCGTTCGTCGGGAACGGAGCGGAAATACTGCTTTCCCATCCAATACTGGTACCATTTGTCTTCTGCCGAGGCAGGGATGTAATTCTTCGAAAGTTCCATGCTGGTTAATAATAAGGTCTGCAAAAATAGCGGAGATTAGGGATAGAAGAAAATCATCGGAACATATTTTATATTTTGTCGGACACCTTGTCAATAGGGCGAAAGTAATTTTGACAATCGTGTGTGATATTCATATAATTTAAAAAGCCAATAACTTCGTGTTAATGGCTTTTTAAAATCATATATAAAAGGTGTTATTTATCAACTACAGCTACTTCTGTTTTTGCTACATAAGCTCCCTCTTTCCAGTTTCTCTCTTTTTCCAACCATTCCAATAAAGGACCAAGAAACGAAAATCTTATTGCCAAAGCTGTCGCCTGTTCCAGGCAAACCTGACCCTTTTCAAGTTCCCTGATCAGGATACTTCTTTTGTAGATAGCCTGGGGGCCATCTACCACAAATGTTGTCGTCGTACCAAACTTTACAATGCCTTCCTTAGCAAGCTTTCCACTATTCAACATGTATTCTTCGATAAAACTAGCGTCTACTGATGGATAATAATTGTCAGCCATAGTTTATGCAATCTCTAAATGGGAATTAACGTAATTTTCGCCTGTTTGAATAAGTCGTTCAAGTAATGCGTCGGTGTCGGCAACATTATAGCCCAATAGTGGTTCTCCATTTTCGTTATCCACAGCTATCCAGCCAAGTGCCTGAAGCTCCTTTTCAATTCCTTGACCGAATTTGTCCGCCGCAATACAAAAAGATGCAATTGCTTCTTCAATTGCTTTTTCTGCATCCTTTTCATTTTTTGCGATGGTCTCAATACCGAGAAGCGGCAGTTTTACAATCAAATTCCCTTGCTCGGATATCTTATTCCACACAGGCATAAGAACTGAAATAGAAGCCAGTTTATCCCCCTTTCGAGTAATTCTGATATTTGCTTCTGTAGTCATCGTAATATTGTGTTTTTCTGTATTGGCAAATCTACTATTATTTTAAATACGAACGAAACGGGCATATTTTTGGGGAATTATCCCATAATCCGTAATACTTCGATGGTCTTGTCCACCATTTCCGGCGTAATGCCCAAATGCAGCACCATCCTTACCTGTGTGGGAGAAATCGCCATTACGCGGATGCCTTCGCGTTCGAGGTAATCGCGGAATTTAACGGGCGTCCAGCCGCCGTGCACGTCAAAGATGAGGATGTTGGTTTCCACGGGCAGCATGTGGCCTACGAACGTTTGCTCCAGCAGGGCCGCGGCGATCTTTTTGGCGTGGGCATGATCGTCCGCCAGCCGGTTGATATGATTGTCGAGCGCGAAGATGCCGGTGGCGGCCATATAACCGGCCTGGCGCATGCCGCCGCCCAGCTTTTTACGAACGCGGCGCGCTTCTTTGATAAAGTCCCTGTTCCCCAGCAGCACGGAGCCCATGGGGCAGCCGAGGCCTTTGTTGAGGCAAACGGAAATGCTGTCGAAGGTTTGCCCGTACTGCGCGGCCGTTTGCCCGGTTGCGAGCAGCGCGTTGAACAGCCGGGCGCCGTCCAGGTGCAGCCGCAGGCCGTGCTGCGAACAAACGGCTTTGATCCTTTCGATCTCTTCCTGGTCGTAACAGCAGCCGCCGCCGCGGTTGGACGTGTTTTCGAGGCATACGAGGGAAGTGCGGGCCTTGTGCACGTCGTCCGGGTTGATGGCGGCTTCCACGGCCGCAGCCGTGATCATGCCGCGGTCGCCTTCGAGCGGGCGTGTTTGCGCGCCGGAATTGAACGCGATGCCGCCGCCTTCGTATATGTATACGTGTGCAAGCGAACTGCAGATCACTTCGTCGCCCGGCCGGGTATGCACGTTGATGGCGACCTGGTTGCTCATTGTGCCGGAAGGGCAGTAAACTGCCGCCTCCATGCCAAAAAGTGCTGACATCCTGGCTTCCAGTTCGTTCACGGACGGGTCTTCTCCGAAAACATCGTCGCCCACCGGGGCTTTAAGCATGGCCTCCAGCATGGCCGGAGTGGGTTTGGTGAAAGTGTCGCTCCTGAAATCCATTAAATAATTTGCAAAAGGTGGTTAGATAAATTAGAGAACTCACTGATCCGGATGACTATATTTTTCAATTGTTAAAATTTACATAAACCCCCGGAAATGAGGACGAATCCGCTATAAAATTCCGTTTATATGGAGTACTTTGTTATAGCTGGCAGGCATTGAGACTGACCCGCACAAAGTGCTCAGCTATTGAAAGTGAACAGATAATGTGAGCATTCTTGCCCCGGTTCCGTAACCCAGCCT
>CBINIO010000358.1:0-5068 GCA_966250725.1 uncultured Chitinophaga sp. | reverse complement strand
CCGGAAAACCGGCCATGGTAGCCCTATACACAACAGACAACCCTGACCGGCAGGTGCAGTGCGTGGCATACAGCCTCGACAAAGGCCGCACCTGGCGCAAGTACGGCGGCAACCCGGTGATCGATTCCAAAGAAAAGTGGAACAGCAAGGACACCCGCGACCCGCGCGTGTTCTGGTACGCGCCCGGCAAACATTGGGTGATGGTGCTGAACGAACGCGACGGCCATTCCATTTACACTTCGTTCAACCTGAAGGAATGGGAATTCGAAAGCCATGTCACCGGCTTCTGGGAATGCCCCGACCTCTTCGAGCTGCCGGTGGACGGCGACGCCCGGCGGAAAAAATGGGTGATGTACGGCGCATCCGGCACGTACATGATCGGCGACTTCGACGGCAAAATATTTACGCCGGAAAGCGGGAAATACTTTTACACTTCCGGCGCGTTGTACGCGGCGCAAACCTTCAACAACATCCCGGAAGCGGACGGCCGCAGGATACAGATCGGCTGGGGGCGCATCCCGCAGGAAGGCATGCCTTTCAACAACATGATGCTGCTGCCCACCGCGCTCACGCTGCGCCAAACGAAAGACGGCATCCGGCTTTTCAGCGTGCCGGTAAAAGAAACGGAACAACTGTTCACATCCGCGGGAAAGTGGACAGATCTTTCTTCCACCGAAGCCAACCGGCAGCTGGCGGGCTTCAGCAATGCGGACAAACTGCGCATACGCGCCACCTTTCGCCTATCACATGCTACCGGTGCGGGTTTGAACCTGTATGGCCAACGGCTTGTCGACTATGATATGAATTTCAACATGCTCAACGGCCGGTTCTATTCCCCGCAAAACCCTGCCAGTATGGAGCTGACTGCGGATATTTACATCGACCGCTCTTCCGTGGAGGTGTTCATCGACGGTGGCGCGTATTCTTATTCGATGGAGCGGAAAGCAATGGAGGAAAACAAAGAAGGGTTTCATTTTTGGGGGAACAATATTACCGTTGCATCGCTGGAAGTGTTTAAGGTGAAATCGATCTGGCCGTAGCGGCTGGAGCGATGATCGGATATGATGTTCATAACATGATCGATACCCGCATGCGGGAAAAAAAGCAAGCCGCCCGGAAAGATCGCCGACAAAAAAAGGGCTGACCGCTTTGGTCAGCCCCTTATGAAAATCATTGTTATCAATACTTCGCGGCCTGCCCCGGTTTCGGGATGGCTTTGAGGATGAAGGCGCGCAGGTGGTCGTTGCTGGTGGCGAGATCGTCTTTCCGCAGGTACATCATATGCCCGCTGCGGTAACCTTCCCAGGAAAGCCTGTTCTTCATTTTCCCGCTGGGATCGAGCTGCCACATGCTGTATTTCGCGTTGAAATAATCGCAGGCGCCGTCGTAATAACCGCTCTGGATCATCACGTGCAGGTAAGGGTTTTGCGCCATCGCCTGCCGCAGGTTCTCGCCGGTGCGGTTGCCGTTGTTGTCCCATGGGAAAACGGGGCCGAACATATAATACTTCAGGTCCGTTTTGTAATTCAGCTCCTCGCGCAGGTACATGTTGATGGCCGGGGTGAAGGAATGCAGCCAAGAGGTAAGTTCCGCGTTGAAATCCACTCTTTCCCCGCCCTCTCTCCGGTCGATGCCGAGGTAACGCGAATCGAGACGGCCGATAGTGTAGCCGCGGTCGCGCAGCAGCTCTTTCCAGAACAGGTTCGTGGAAATGTCGAGGTTATTCTGCAGCACCACTTTTTCCGGCAGGCCGGAATAACGCGCTACTTTCGCGGCGATCTCCTTTTTCTTCGCGTCGCTGATAAAGCCGCCTTCGGCGAGCGCCGGCAGGTATTCCCTGATCGTGAACGTTTCCACTTCGGGCAGCATGTCGGTGAGATCTTTCTGCTGCAGATCGCTGCCCAATGCTTTATGATACCAGGCCGTGGCCGCGTAATACGGCAGCCGCAAAGCCGCTTCAGCAGGGCCGCTGCGCTCGATGCCCAAATCTGTGGGCGATACCAGCACCACGCCGTTCACATAGATCCACTGCGCGTTCATCAGCTCCAGCGCGAGGCCTGATACGCGCGTGGTGCCGTAGCTTTCGCCCACGAGGTATTTGGGCGAGGCCCATCTGTTATAACGGCTGATAAATGTATTGATCCACTCGGCGAGATATTTGATGTCCTGGTTGACGCCGAAAAATTTGGAGCCGGGCACGTCTTTGCCCGCAGTGCGGGAAAAGCCGGTGTTCACCGGGTCTACGTACACGATGTCCGCCACGTCGAGAATAGAATGCGGGTTGTCTTTGAGGCCGTAAGGCTGCACGGGGTAACCTTCGTCGTCGATCTTGAGCACGCGCGGGCCGGTGTAGCCTATCTGCATCCACACGGAAGCCGTGCCCGGCCCGCCGTTGAAGGAAAACACCAGCGGGCGGGACGCCTGGTCGGACACGCCCGTTCTTTCAAAATAGGTATAAAAAACGCCGGCAATGGTCTTTCCTTCTTCGTCCCACACCGGCAGCGAGCCGGCCGTCACTTTGTAAGGAACGCGCTGGCCCCTGATCGTTACTTCATGGCTGGTGGTAACGGAAGCGTCGATCTTCAGGGAGCGGGTAGACTGGGCGTAATGTTTGCCGTCTGAAGTATCCGGCTTCTGGGGCGCTTTTTGCGCCGGCTTCTGGGCGAACAGGGTGGTGCAGCCAAGC
This sequence comes from uncultured Chitinophaga sp., assembly GCA_966250725.1. GTDB lineage: Bacteria > Bacteroidota > Bacteroidia > Chitinophagales > Chitinophagaceae > Chitinophaga. The sequence continues at coordinate 2,382 of CBINIO010000358.1, read as the reverse complement.
AGGAGGACTGCGGTCAGGATGTTTCTCATGATTTAAACATATCAATAAAAACCAAATCTCCATAAAATTTGTGATAAGGCTTGCTTTACCGTGACAAAAGCCCGCCACGCCCCGATAGATCATTTCGTCATGAACGTCCAGCTGACCTTTTTCTCATAACCAAACGGCTTGCCTTTCTGCGGCGTGCTCATGGAGCCTTTGCCCGCCGCGGCTTTCAGCGTAACGCGGCTAAAGCTGCCTTTCTCGAAATCGAAGCTCAGGCCGTCGTCGTCGTACAGCTCGAACGAACCGGGCGCGCTGCCGTACACCCGCACTTCCAGCGGCAATACCTCCCCTGCTTTGGGCGCCTGCCTGCGCGCGGGTATCATCGGGATGATGCCGCCGTCGCGCACATAAAGCGGTATTTTGTCCAGTTCGGCGGCCACGGTGATCACCTCGTCCTCTCCCGCCAGCCTGCCGGTGTAAAAGTCGTACCATTTGCCTTTCGGCAGGTACACCTTGCGGCTTTGCTGCCCCTCGAAGAACGGCGCCACGATGAGGTTGTCGCCCATCATGTACTGGTCTTTCAGGTCGGAGCGGGTTTTGGCTTCGTAGGGATTGAGCGTGGCGTCCAGCTTGCCGCCGCTGACCTGCGGCGTGTAGGCGAAGCCGTCCAGCAGGTTCATGGAGCGGAAAGGCGGCTTCCCTTCGAAATGATATTGCGCGAAAGTGGAATACAGGTACGGCAGCAGGCGCATGCGCAGCATGGCTACTTCCTGCACGGCCTTTTCCACTTCGGGGAACGACCAGGGTTTGGTGCCGTCCGCCCAGGCGTTGAGCATGGCCATCGGAGAAAAACAAACGCTTTGCATCCTTCTCACCCACTCTTCGGCGCTTTTGGAAGCGCGCACCTCGGGCGTCCACAGCACGCCGATAAAGCTGCTGTTCACCAGCGCGGTGATGAAGTCCGGGTGGGAATAATAATCGTTGTAGATCACGTAGGGGAAATTGCTGGCGCCGGCGTTGGAAGCCCTTACCAGCCCGTACGTGCGGCGGTTCTGCTCGCGGAACCATTCGTCCGTCATCTTTTGCATGGCAAGACCGTAGATCTGGCGCATCTGCTCGGCGCTGGCGCCGGAGGGGAAAGTAGCCACATCCGGCCAGAGCCATTTGTCGTAGCCGTCGTTCTCGTCCATTTTGTAGCCGCTAACGCCGATGGCTATATGATTTTTGATAAAATGCTCCTTGAACAGCTGGCGCGCCGCGGGCAGCGTAAAGTCCGTCACCAGCCCGTTCCATACGGTATGGCTGCCGGCGAAGGGTTTTACTTTCGGGTACAGCGAGCTTTTGGGCGACACGTACGGGTTGATCCAGAGGTTGGCGCGCACGCCTTTCGCCATCAGGGCGCGGATAAAGCCCTGCGGGTCGGGGAAGCGCTTGCTGTCCCACTCGAACGTGCAGGGGTAGGCCATGGAATGCCAGCCCGGCTCCACGCCGATAAAGTCCAGCGGGAAGTTGTGCTGCTCGAACTCGGCGGCTTCGCGCAGGATATCGCTTTGCGAATAAAGCGTGGGCACCCTTTGCGTGAAACCCAGGCCCCATTTGGGCGGCAGGTAGCCTCCGCCGTTAAAAAGATTGTAGCGCTGCACGGCGTTCATGGCGGTGGGGCCGCCAAAGATATACACGTTCGCGCCCGCGGCGGGCACGAGTATTTCCACCGCGTCGGAATAAGGCTGCGAATCCCAGTTCTTATTGGTATTGCGGTCCATCAGCTCGGGAGGATGTTTGGCGTCCACGCGCACGGCGGTGCCGGCATACACGGTGAGGTAACGCGCGGCGTCGATCAGCACGCCATAACCGCGGCTGGACACGTAGAACGGTACGGGCGCGTGCGTGCGGCCGTTGTCTTTCCCGCCGTAATGGTCCACATGCAGCTGGCTGACATGACCGCGCTGGTTCACGCTTTTGAAGTTGAGGCCGAGGCCGAAGATCTGCTCGTCCTTTTCCAGGGGGAAACGGAGGTATACTTTCCCGTCCATATAGGTAACGGAAATATCCGCCTCTGATAGGGGGAACCTGGCGGGAGGAAGCGCCTGTAAAGCGGACCTGGCGGGAGTGTTGCCGGCGACGCTGAGTAGGGTCACTTTTTCGGGCTGGCCGGCAACGGCTTTCCAGATGCCGGGCTCCACCTCCTTCCATTGCAATTGTGCCTGCGCGCCGAGGCTGAGCAGCAGCGCGGCAAGCACGAAACGGAGTGTGCGCATGTATTTCATATCTCGTGTAAACTTATGCGCATAAGGTATAAAGGAAATCCTTCACACCATTTATTTTGTCAAAATTGACCCAGTTTCCGATAATATATTACTGTTCACCGGTTCTTTCAGGTCAGGGTTCACCTGGTAG
>CBINIO010000357.1:0-5074 GCA_966250725.1 uncultured Chitinophaga sp. | reverse complement strand
CCCGGCCCGTACCGTTCCGCCATCGCTTACCAGGATGCGTCCTACTGGCGCGTAACCGACATCACGCTCGGGTACGCCGTGCCGAAAGCCACGCTGAGCCGTTTGAAAATAGGCAGTCTCAGGATATACGCGCAGGTGATGAACCCCTTTGTGTTCACCGACTTCGTGAGCTTCGACCCGGAATACAATTCCAGTACCTATAAAGACGATCTGCCATCCGTCAATTTCACATTTGGTGTGAACGCTTCGTTCTGACCTGTTTTATCAAAACCGAAAAATTATGAAACTGAACAATAAAATATTAATGGTGCTGGCCGGCCTTTCGCTGGGCAGCGCGGGCTGCAGGGATTACCTCGATGAGATATCCGTTTCCACCACCACGTCGGACACGTATTACAATACCGCCGCAGGTTACAACGACCTGGTGCGCTCGTGTTATCCTTTGTGGAGGACCATTACGCAGGAACGCGACCTGGTATTGCAGGGCACCGATATTTTCACCAGCGCCCAATGGAACGACGGCGCAGGCATACAGAACGCCGAAAACGCGTACGATGCGACGCTCAACGCCAACCTGCCGTCTTTGCAGTCCCTGTGGACTTTGCTGTACCAGGAGATCGGCCGCTGCAATACGGCGGTTACTCGCGCGGCGGACGTGACGGGCATGAACGAGGACGAGCTGCAGGTGCGGCTTGCCGAAGCGAAATTCCTGCGCGCATACGCCTATTTCCACCTGGTGCAGCAATGGGGCGATGTGCCGATGCCGCTGACGGAAACGGTGACCGCCTCCAAAAAAGCGGAAAGAGTGGCCTCCGCCACGGTGTACACGCAGATCATCCAGGACCTTGAAGAAGCGGAAGACGCGCTGCCTCCCACCGCCTCCGATTACGGCCGCGCCACCAAAGGCGCCGCGCAGTTCCTGCTGGCACGCGTGCACCTCACCAGGGGCTGGAATTTCCGCCAGTCGCTCGGCGGCAGCAACGCCGATTTCAAAAGCGCGCTGGACTATGCTGACAAAGTGATCGCCGCGTACCCGCTGGCGGATAAATACAGCGACCTTTTCCCGCAGCATTCCAAAAATCCCTTGACGCAGGGCAATCCCGCGCAGAACGATCAAAACCCGGAGATCGTTTTCGCCGTGCAATACAGCGAAAATGTACTCACCAACGAAAATCCCGGTCTGAATACGGTCGGCAACAACGCGCATTCCATTTTCGGAGGACAGGTAGAAACGGTGCCCGGCAACATCGGCCGCACCAGCGACTACAACCGGAACCAGGAAAAGCAGGTGGTGACGCCCGCCGCTTACCGCATGTTCGACCCGCGGCTGGATTCGCGTTACGCCTGGAACTTCGTATCGGCGCAGTACGCGCTGAAAGACCAGAACGGTTTTCATCCGTCCAAAACAGATAATTCCATCACCATCGATATCAAAAAAGGCGATACCGTTATCCTGTTCCGCCCCTGGAACGATCCCGCGCCGCCGTCTGAAAAAGGCGTGGACGTTGGCGGCACAAAACATTATGCCGTGTACAACGTGCCGGATTACGGCGAGCCCGGCGAACCGACCGCTTTCAACGACCGTTTTATCCACCCGATGATGTGGAAATTCTGGCAGCCGAATATCGAATACGGCGACGCGTTCGGCACCACGGACCAGATACTGTTCCGTTCCGCCGAAGCATACCTCATTGCCGCGGAAGCCATCGTAAAAGGCGCAGGCGGCGGTACGCTGGGCGGAGCGGACGTGTATTACAACAAGGTGCTGGACCGCGCGCTGGGCGCCAATGCCGGCGCGGAGCCATACATGGCGCAGAAGCCCGGCGAAGTGGGCTCGCTCGATTCCGTGCATTACCGCGCCACTGCCGCCACCATCAATATCGATATGATCCTCGACGAGCGCGCCCGCGAGCTGATGGGCGAGAACGTACGCTGGTACGATCTCAAACGCACCGGCAAGCTCATCGAACGCGCCAAAGCGATGAACCCCTGGACGATGCTGCGCGGCGAGCTGGACGATCATCATCTGCTGCGCCCCATTCCGCAGGGAGAGATCGATCTTTCATCACCCTCACTCGGGCAGAATAAAGATTATTGATGATGAAAGGCAATATGGGAAGAAGGTCCTTTATCCGGGCCTCGGCGGGACTACTGGGCGGCGCGGCGTTACCCGGCATATTACATGCGGGCGCACCGCCGCCTGAAAAAAAGTTTTACCGGTTCAGGTCTTACCGGCCGGGCAAAACGCTGGCGCCCGTAACCTGCATCACACCGGACGATGGGCTCTATCTCCATACCTTTTATAACAAATGCCCCTGGAGCGCGGGCGGCCGGTACTTTGCAGTAACCCGGCTGCCCGCCCGGAAGGCAAAGGCCATATGGGGCGATACGGCGGACGTATGCGTGATCGACCTGCAGGAGCAGAGCATCCGCACCGTGTACACCACAAAGGCATGGGGCTTCCAGCTGGGCGCCAACATTCAATGGCAGCACGGCAGCGACCGTTACCTGTACACGAACGATTTTATCGGCGGGAAAGTGGTGTGCGTGCGCGTGGACATTCACGATCTGACCGTGAAAGCATATGCCGGCGCCAAATACGACCTCGCGCCGGACAACCGGTCGGTGATCAGCCCGAACCTTCTGAACATGAACATGACGCAGTACGGCTACTCCCTCCCCGATCCGCCCGCTGGCAAACCCGTGCCGTTTACGATGGACGACCTGCGGCATGAAGGACTTTGGAAAACCGACCTGGACACGAACACCGAATCGCTGTTCGTGCCTTTTTCGGAATTTATCGCGCGGTCGGAAAACGATTATCCGTTTTACAGCAAGGCCGTGCTGTATCTTTTCCATTCCCAGTACAACCGGCAGAACACGCGCATACTGCAGGTGCTCCGCGCGCAGGTGGACAACAAAGGCCGCAACGCATGCCTGTTCAGCCTCAACGCGGACGGCACGCAGCTGACGCAATGCCTCGGCAAAGAAAAATGGAACCAGAAAGCGCCGGGCGGCTCCGGCAATCATCCTAACTGGCACCCCGACGGGGAACACGTAGTGATGAACTGCGTGCCTGCCTGGCTCGGGTACAGGGACATGCGGTTCTGCCAGTTCAAATACGACGGTTCGGACTTTACCATACTCAGCGAACGCCACACGGGCAGCGGGCATCCCAGCATCGATGCAACGGGCCGTTACCTGCTGGCGGACGCTTATCCCAAACAGACTTACGTGGTGACCGCCGGCGGCGAAATACCCATCCGCCTGATAGACCTCCGCAGCGACGAAGAGCAGATCATTTGCACCATCGCCAACGACGTGGGCGGAAAGGGCCTGCAATACACCGCGGCCAACAAATCACAGGGCGGCAGCGGCTATAAGCTGGACCCGCACCCGGTATGGTCCCCCGATCATAAAAATATTGCGTTCAACGGCGCACCCGAAGGAAGAAGGCAGGTGTATATCGCCGGTCTGAAAGACGTGCTTTCATAGCAGCCGTCTTACCGAAGATTAAAGAAAAGCGATCATGAAAAAAATATTATTACTGGCGGGAATTGCCGGTCTGGCATCTGTTTACCTGTCCGCGCGGAAACCGGCGGAACCTGCGAGACCCAACTTCATCCTTATCCTCACGGACGACCAGGGATGGACGTCGGTATCTTCCGGCATGGACGACCGGCATCCCGGCTTCAAAAGCAGTTATTACGAAACGCCCAATATCGACCGGCTGGGCGACGAAGGCATGCGTTTCAGCCGGGGTTACGCGCCCGCCGCGCTTTGCACGCCTTCCCGCCGCAGCATACAGTTCGGGCAATCGCCCATTCATACCGGCGATGTTACGTTCGCGGAACGTTACGATCCGCGTAAACAAAAATGGCTCACCATTCCTTCCCTGCTCAAATCCATAGACGCGGACTATAAAGCCGCGCATTACGGGAAGTGGGACCTCCGCGCGGGCATCTTTCCCGAAGACCTCGGGTACGACGAAAGCGACGGCAACACCGGCAACAACAACGGCGACCTGATGACGGACACCAAAACCAAATGGAGCCAGGTATACCTCAGCAAAGACCCGAAAAGAACGTTCACCGTTACCGACCGCGCGCTCAGCTTTATGCAACGGCAAACCGCCTCGGGTCACCCGTTCTACCTGCAGGTGTCGTATTACGCGCCGCATGTGGACATGCAGGCCAGGGCCGCGACGTACGAAAAATACAAACGCAAGGCCAAAGACAGCCTCCACGGCAACCCCGGCTGGGCGGCCATGCTCGAGGACATGGACAGCGGCCTGGGCCGCATACTGGATATGGTGGAGCAGCTCGGCATCGGCGACAACACTTACATCGTTTTTATGTCGGACAACGGCGGCGTGCCCTCGTTCCCGCCTCCTTCCGGCAAACGCAAGCTGGAGCGCAGCGCAGTGAAAACGAACAACTATCCTTTGCGCGGCGGGAAATGGGTGCTGTACGAAGGCGGCATCCGCGTGCCTTTTATTATCAAAGGGCCGGGCATACGGCCGGGCAGCTACTGTCATACGCCGGCGCTGGGTTACGACCTGCTGCCCACCTTCGGCGAGCTGGCGGGCAACCGCGATCCACTGCCTGACTATCTCGACGGCGGCAGCCTGAAACCTTTGCTGATGGACCCTTCGCAGGGAACGGTACGCAGGAAGGAAGAAGACCTTTTTTTCCACCGTTACGAAAAAAGTTACGAGCATACCGCGATCATCGAAGGGAAATACAAGCTCGTCAAAATATGGGGCGCCGGTAAACCGGAACTGTACGATCTCGAAAAAGACCTCGGCGAAACGCACGACCTTGCGTCGGCGATGCCCGCCAAAACCGCGGAGCTGGAACAGAAACTGATGCGGCACCTTGCCTCGCAGGACGCGGAAGTGACCGGCGCGCGCCGCAGCTTCCCGCGTGATTACCCGGCGCTGCATCCGCGCTTCCGGCAATGGCCTTCGCCGTCTGCGGACGTGTTGATAACGGATGTGCCGCCCGCTTTGAGCTGGCCCGCCGCGAAAAAAGGCGCGCATTATGACGTAAGATTGTCGCAGGACGAAAACTTC
>CBINIO010000356.1:0-5084 GCA_966250725.1 uncultured Chitinophaga sp. | reverse complement strand
TTATTTACTTTTGTTTTCAATTTTCATATTTTTGGACCGAAACGAAAGAACATAAAAGCCAGGATCGATATTTAAAATAACACTGATACAAATGCAAGGGATTTGGGGCCACGTTAACAGCAACGCCGGGAAATTAAACCCGGACAAAAACTGATACGAATGCTACTCGCGGGAACCACCGGCTGCTCAGCTTTTTTATTCGTCGTACAATGGCCCTTATGCCTGACAGATTCAACCGAGCTATTCAAACAACGTAAAATTTAAAGATTATGGAGCTTTTCAAGCGATCACTCCTCTTCCGCTTCCTCGCGGTTTGTCTTGGGGTTATTTGCCTCTCTTCCCTGGGCCTGCGCGCACAGGACCTCCCTATTTCCGGGAAGGTGACCTCCGCCACCGACGGCAGCCCGCTCATGGGCGTAAGCATCCAGGTGGAAGGTACTTCCAAAGGCGTAGCCAGCGACGTCAACGGCGCATTCAAGATCAGCGCACCCGCAGGCGCCACGCTTAAATTCTCATTCATCGGCTTCCTCCCGCAGGAAATCAAGATCGCCAAAGCCACGGTGCTCGACATCAAGCTGCAGGAAGACGTGCAGAAGCTGAACGAAACCGTAGTGATCGGTTACGGCACCCGCAAAAAGGCCACCCTCACCGGCGCCGTTGCCACCATCGATATGTCCGAAAAAGAAGGCCAGGCCATTACCAACGTCAGCAACGCGCTGCACGGCACACCGGGCCTCTTTGTCAACCTGAGCAACAGCCAGCCGGGCGTTGACCGCTCCACCATCCGCATCCGCGGCGTAGGAACGCTCAATAACAACAACCCGCTGGTGCTGGTGGACGGTATCGAATATTCCATGGACGAGCTGAACCCGAACGATATCGAAAGCATTTCGGTGCTGAAAGACGCGGCAGCCGCCATTTACGGTTCACGCGGCGCCAACGGCGTTATTCTCGTGACCACCAAAAAAGGTAAAGGCAAAGCCAAAGTGAACTACGGCTACTACCGCGGTTTCCACAAAGCCACTTACCTGCCGGACGCTATCAACGACCCGATCACGTACATGCGTTATAAAAACCAGGCGCTGCTGAACGAGAACAAAGTGGCCGAATACGACGACGCGGAGATCGCCGAATACGAAGAAGGTATGAAGACGGATAACATCCTCTACCCGAAAAGCGACTGGTACGACATCGCGCTCGACAACGGCTCCATCCAGAAACACGACCTGAGCGTTGCCGCCAGCACCGACCAGTACCAGTACCGTCTTTCCCTCGGTTTCCTCGACCGCGACGGTATCATGTTCGGTCCCGCCAACCACGCGAAAAACTATTCGCTGGGCCTGAACGCTTCCATGAACGTAACAAAAAGACTGAAAGTAGGCCTGACGCTGGACGGTTACTACCGCAACTACACGCAGCCTACCTACAACTCATTCTGGCAGTACCTCAGCCGTACGCTGCCGATCCTCACCGATACGCTGGCAGACGGCCGCTATGGCAACTCCTGGATGAAAACCGCCGGCCGCAACAACTGGGAGCACCCCCGCATGCTTGCTTTCGGCGCAGTTAGCACCAAGCTGGTGCAGCGTTTCCTGTCAACAGTGAACGCGGAATACAAACTGCCTTTCGACATCACGTATAACATCAAGTTCGGCGTAGACAAGTACGACGGTTTACTTACCACCAACACTCCGCGCCTGCAGACCTTCAACCCGAAAACGGGAAAGGCGACCAACTGGAACAGCCCGGCCACCGCGCCGCGCTTCGCCAAAACGGACGAGAACGATATTTCGCTGCACTTCTATAACACCCTCGACTGGAAAAAGACCTTTTCCGGCAAACACAATGTGGCGGTGATGATCGGTTCCAGCTACGATAACTTCGACAAAGACCAGTTCAATGCCACCATGACCGGTTACCTGGACAACGGCGACGCCACGCTCACCGCCCTCGACGCAGGTCTTACATTCAACGCCATCGGCGGCAGCACCACCAGGGACGTGATCATGTCTTACTTCGGCCGCGCCAACTATGACTACGACGACAAATACCTCTTGGAGTTTACCCTGCGTGCGGACGGTTCAAGCCGTTTTGCCCCGGATAACCGCTGGGGTTACTTCCCCGCCGCATCCGCAGGCTGGCGCATCGACCGTGAAAAATTCTGGAACGTTGCCTTCATCAACCAACTGAAGCTCCGCGCTTCCGTAGGCCAGCTGGGTAACCAGGCCGTGGCGCTTTACAGCTATGCGCCTACCGTATCCACAGGGCAGGATTACAGCTTTGGCGGCGAGCTGCAGCTGGGTAACGCCAAAACGTCCCAAACCGATCCGAGCATCCACTGGGAAACCACTACCACCTACAACGGCGGTATCGATATGAACATGTGGGAGAACCGCATCGGTCTTACTTTTGACGTGTATAAAAAGCGTACCGACGGCATCCTGCGCCCCGTGAACCTGCCCGCGCAGGTGGGCAACCTCGGCGGCCCGCAGCGCAACATCGGCTCGGTGGACAACACCGGTTACGAGATCACCCTGCAGTACAGGAACAACGTGAAGGACGTGAACTACGGCGTTTGGGGCAACGTAGCCTATAATAAGAACAAAGTAGTGGACCTCAACGGCGAGATCATCTACGACGGCGCCACTATCATCAAAGAAGGTTACCCGATCAACTCCTATTACATTTACCAGTCAGACGGATATTACCAGACCCCGGACGAAGTGGCAAAAGGTCCCAAACAAGGTACCGACACCCGCCCCGGCTTTATCCGTTATAAAGACGTGAAGCAGGACGGCGTTATCAACGGCGACGACCGCGTTATAATAAACGCGTCTTCCATCATGCCGAAATATACCTTCGGGTTCGGGTTCAACGTGGATTGGAAAGGCATTTCCCTCACTACTGCCTGGCAAGGCGTGGCCGGCGTAAAAGTATATCCCCGCGCCAACCTTGCCTTTCCTTTCGTGAACGGCGCCAATGCCACATGGGAATGGACGCGCGATACCTGGACGCCCGAAAATCCGAACGCCCGCCTGCCCATCCTCACCACCGGCGGCACCGGCAATTTCAGCAACCTTTCCGACTTCTGGTTAAGGGACGGCGGTTACCTGCGTATGAAGAACATCCAGCTGGCGTACGCCCTGCCCGCTTCAGTGCTCGAAAAGATCAAGATCAGCCGTGTATCCGTATACGTGAGCGCGGAGAACCTGCTCACCATTTCAAAATATAATGATCTTGACCCGGAATCGCTGCTGGACAGGAGCAATCTGTATACCTACCCGATGCTGAAAACGTTCACCGGCGGTATTAACGTTACTTTTTAATTCTAATTAACTCATGCATATGCAAAAGATATTATTAGCGGCTGGAAGCGCATTGTTGCTGATGGCAACCAGCTGTAACCAGAGTTTGCTTGAAACCACTCCGAACGACCGCTACCAGGAAGCTACCTACTGGAATTCACCCGACGCGGCCGCTGCAGGGCTGGTAAGCTGCTACGCCGTACTGCGGAACGACGGTCTTTACGGCGGCAAAGGTTCCAACAACGCCACCGCTTTATGGGACGAAACGCTTTCGCCCAACGCCTATAACTACAGCAACTCCTACAGCTTCAACTCCGTAGCCATGGGCGTACATAACGCTTCCACTACCGGCGTGGTTAGCGGCAGATGGGGCGACAGCTACGGCGGCATTGGCCGTTGCAATACCTTTCTTGCAAAGATCGACGACGTGCCCGGCATGGATGCGGACGATGTAACGAGGATGAAAGGCGAAGCCTATTTCCTCCGCGCGTTGTATTATTTCACGCTGGCTACCTATTATGGCGACGCCCCGCTGATACTCAATCCCCCGGATGAAAAAACGGACGCCAAGCTGCCCCGTACGCCGCGCGCGGAAGTGATCGCGCAGGTGCTGGCCGATCTTGAGAATGCTATCAGCGGCCTGCCGAACAAAGCCACCGAACCCGGGCGTGCCTCCAAAGGCGCGGCCATGGCCCTGAAAGCAAGGGTGCTGCTGTACGAGGCCAGCCCGCTGATGAACAATGGCGTGAACGATCAAACCAAATGGCAGGCAGCTGCCGATGCCGCAAAAGCGGTGATTACCAGCGCCAATACCTTTGGTTACAAACTCTACCCGGATTACCGCGAGATGTTCCTGCCCACAAAAGAGAACAACTCAGAAGTGATCTTCGACGTGCAGTATATCTTTCCGCTGCAGGGCAGCTCCTTCGACCTCATCTGCAGGCAGTACAATACCAACGCGCCGCTGCAGGATTTGATAGACGCTTACCTGATGAACAACGGCCTGCCCCGTACCGCTCCCGGTTCCGGTTACGACGAAGCGCATATGTGGGACAACCGCGACCCGCGGATGTACGCCACGCTGACCTACCCCGGCGATACCTATATGGGTGAGACCGTTACAGACAGCCGTTTTTCATTCACCGGCTACGGCATGAAAAAATTCAGCATCTACGACACGGAAAAACCGCCCAAGGAAGTGGAAGACCTCAAAGGCGGCCAGTCCGAAACCAACTTCATCGTGCTGCGGTACGCCGATGTGCTGCTGATGTACGCCGAAGCGCAAAACGAAGCCACCGGGCCGGACAATACCATCTACACCGCCCTGGACTCCATCCGCAGCCGTGTGGGCATGCCTTTCATCTCCCGCACGCTCACCCAGGCGCAGCTGCGCGATGCCATCCGCCTCGAAAGAAGGATAGAGCTGGCAGGCGAAGGGCTGTACTACAACGACATCCGCCGCTGGAAAACAGCGGAAACGGTGATGAACACCGACATATATAATTTCAAGAGGGAAAGGCAGGCAACCCGCTCGTTCGACAAGGCGCGCGACTACTGGTGGCCGATACCCACGGGAGAGAGAGATCTCAACCCTGCCCTCGATCAAAATCCGTTCTATTAATTTAGAATTGAGTAACGTGGAAAAATGAAAGCGGAAAGTTCTCTTTCCGCTTATTTTTTTTCTTCCGTATCGTAACCGTTTTATAAAGCCTGCTGCATGACGCCCGCCAGTATCTTTTTGGCGGCGTCGTTCATTTCACCGGGCAGCGAAAGGGAATC
>CBINIO010000355.1:0-5109 GCA_966250725.1 uncultured Chitinophaga sp. | reverse complement strand
ATCGATATAACTTTCATATTTGTCGCGCACTGTGAATATCCAGTCGTAGGTGCGGTAGGTGCGGCCGTCGCCCACTACATGATAAGCGTCTTTACCGTTGTATTGTACCAGTTTGGAAGTGAAGGTGGCTTCGCCTGCGCCCACGAATACGCTGCCGAGGTTGTAAAATACCTTGAAAGTGATGGATTCGCCGGCTTTGAAGCTGGTGTTGGTGATGCCGCAGAACTGCTGGTCCTGCGCGCCGGCGCCGGTGGCTGCTATTAACCCGCAAAATAACAATAGAAAATACTTCATCGATCGATCGCTATTTGTCCTTGAAAATCTTTACCCCGAGCAGCAAGATGCTGCCGATGGCAGCGGGTAACACCAGGTTTATGAGCCAGATGGCTACCGTGGCGGCCAGGATGCCGGCGGTATTGTCGCTCAGCAGCCCGAGGAAATGGAGGCTGACGCTCCCCCGGAGCCCGATCTCCGCGATGGCGATGGTTGGCAGTACGGCCATCACCACATAGATCACGTTTACCATCAAAAAGCCCTGCCACCACACAAATGGCACGCCCAACGCATATAATAAAATCAAATACTGTGCCGAGAACACCATGTACCGCACGGTGCTCAGCAGCAGCAGCTTCTCCAGCTCCGCCGGGGAATACCGGGCGATGATCTGTATGAACACCTTTATTTTCCGGAGCCAGGGAATTTTTTCCACCAGGTTCACGATCACCCGCAACCGAAAATAAAGGATTATGCCGAGGGCGCAAATTACTATCAGCGCTCCCAGCAATAATTTTCCCGTAATGCCCGGCGAAAAGTACCCGCGGCCGGTGATGCCGTAAGCGTTGAGGTAATATACGAGCCCGATGATGCCAAATACCGCCGTGATAATGAGCTGCGAAAAGCTGCCCACGATGGTGGCGGCGATGGCCTTGAGCTTGTTGGGATTGCGGAGGTACAGGATGCGCCCGCCGTATTCGCCGATGCGGTTGGGGGTGTTCACCGAAAGCGACACCCCGCTGAGAATGGCGCCAAAGGCCACTTTGAAAGGAATTTCCTCCAGCGGCCTTACCAGCAGCTGCCATTTGCGCGCTTCAATGCCCCAATTGACAAACATCATCGCGAGCACCAGCAGCAGCAACGCCCAGCCTTTGCCCAGTACCGTTTCCTTCATATGGGCCCAGGCGGCAGGCAGGTTCTGCTGATGCTGCACCTGTTGATAGATGGCGTAGGTCAACCAGATGCATAAGGCCCCGCCCAGCACATAATTGAGGATTATTTTGGTACTTTTGTTCAGACAGTTCAGAGTTTTGGCAAAAATAGGCTCCGCTTGGCAAACAATACAAAAATAATTCTCGGCATAGATCCCGGTACGATCATTATGGGTTACGGATTGATCGCCGTTTCGGGGCAGCAGGTACGCATTATCGAAATGGACGTGCTGAAAATGAACCCCAAGAAAGACCATTACGAGCGGCTGCAGGCGATACAGGAGCGGATGCTGGGCATTATCCGGCAGCACAAACCGGTTTGCTGCGCTATTGAAGCACCGTTCTTCGGGAAGAACGTGCAGAGCATGCTGAAGCTGGGAAGGGCGCAGGGCGTTGCGATCGCCACGGCCATGCAGGCGGGTTTGAGCGTAGCGGAATATTCCCCGAAAAAGGTCAAACAATCGATCACCGGCAACGGTAATGCGAATAAGGAGCAGGTATGGCAAATGCTGCAGCGGATACTGAAGTTCAACGAACAGCCCGATTACCTCGATGCCACGGATGCCCTGGCGGTGGCCGTGTGCCATCATTTCCAGGAAACGAGCCCGCTCGCAACCGCCGTCAAATCAAAGGGCTGGGACAAATTTCTGCAGCAGCACCCTGAAAGGCTTTGCAAGCCGTAGCGTCAAATGAACAAAAGAGAGCGACCGATGTTTGTTAATTGAGAAAATGTACTTATTTTGAACTAAAATAAGACCGAAGCGCTTTAAAAAGTACCGTAAGGCGCAATAAACCGCAACGTTACAAATGAAATTTTATTCCTTTTATCACCCCTAATATTTTTCGTAGATGGATACGAAGGCTAGAATATTACTAGTGGAGGATGATTATAACCTGGGTGCAATTACCAAAAAACGTCTGGAAGAATCGGGATACGAAGTGACGCATTGCTCTGATGGTGAAATTGCCTGGAAAACATTTCAAAAAAGCCTGTACGACATATGCCTGCTCGATGTGGTGATGCCAAAAAAAAACGGCTTCGAACTGGCCAAGCAGATCAGGCAGCGCAACGACCTCATTCCTATTCTTTTCCTCACCTCCAAGTCGCAGGACGAAGACAAGATCAGCGGGTTCAAGCACGGCGCGGACGATTATGTGACCAAGCCGTTCAGCATGCAGGAGCTGCTGCTGCGCATCGAGGTGTTCCTCAAACGCACCCGCCCGCTGAATGCGGACAAACGCACCACTTTCACCGTAGGCAAAACCACTTTTGACTACGGCGAGCTGAAGCTCATGGACAAATCAGGGAAGCTCAAGGCCAGTCTTACGCAAAAGGAGGCCGACCTGCTGAAGTTCTTTTGCGAGAACGCCAACAAGACCCTCAAACGCGAAGAGATCCTGTACCATGTGTGGGGGAAAGACGATTATTTCCTGGGCAGAAGCATGGACGTATTTATCACCAAAATCCGCAAACATTTCCTGGACGATAAGGATGTGAAGCTCGAAACGCTTCACGGCATCGGTTTTAAATTCTATGTATCCACCTTGTAAAAACCTATAACCCGGCAACGATCCGCTCCTGTACCTGCTTAAACTCCTCCGGGCTCAATTTCAGCTTCGCCCGCGTAAAGTTCAGATCATCCGCAGAATTAATCGGCACCAGGTGCATATGCGCATGGGGCACTTCCAGGCCCACCACGCTGATGCCTACACGATTGCAGGGCACCGCCGCCTCGATGGCCCTGGCGATGGGTTTGGCGAACAGCAGCCATTCCGCCAGCAGCTCGTCGCTCACGTCGAAGAACTTGTCCGTTTCCACTTTGGGAATGACCAGCGTATGCCCTTCCATGAGCGGGAAAATATCCAGGAATGCGTAAAAATGCTCGTTCTCGGCAATGCGGTAGCTGGGTATCTCGCCTTTGATGATCTTGGAAAAAATGGTCATGGTATCTGGTTAAGCAACTACTAATCTACGTTATAAATCCTCATAAAAAAAGGCCCCGCGCGGGGGCCTTTCCAATATGCAGCGCCGTAGGGATCATACGGTGATATGTTCTATCTTGAATTTCATGGTGCCGTTGGGCGCCAGCACATCCGCCTCTTCGCCAACCTTTTTGCCGAGCAGACCTTTGCCGATGGGCGAGGTCACGGAAATTTTGCCCTGTTTGAGATCGGCCTCTTTTTCCGATACCAGCTGGTAGGTCATCGTTTTTTTGTTAGCCAGGTTGGTGATGGTCACCTTGCAGAGGATGGAAACTTTGGAGGTGTCTATATCATCAGCCTCCACTACCCTGGCGGTGGCAATGGCGTTCTCAAGCACTGCGATCTTTGCTTCGTGAAGCCCCTGCGCCTCTTTGGCCGCATCATATTCCGCATTTTCTTTCAGGTCGCCTTTTTCGCGGGCCTCGGAAATGGCCCTGGCAATCTCGGCCCTCCCTTTGGTTTTGAGCTGTGTAAGCTCTTCCCTCATTTGTGCGAGGGTTTCTTTGGTTACATAATTTACGCCAGACATAACCTTGTTTGATTTAGTATAAAGAAAAAAAAATTAACGCCCCCGCTTGCGCGGAGACGTCAATTCAGTACGATTATTGCAAATATAACAAAAAAATATTGTAGCCTCTACACCCGGATCACATATTAAAATCCATAATATACAGGCATCCGGGGGCGCTAAACATTTAGCTTTTCCAGCACGATCTTCGCCATTTTAATGCTCGCTTCGTGCGAATAACCGGCGATATGCGGGGTGATCACCACGCGCGGGTGAGCGAGCAGGTAGCCGAACTGCCGCCGCTCCGTTTCGCTGAACGTTTCCAGCTTTTCATTCTCCAGCACATCGAGACCGGCGCCGGCCAGCACGTCGCTTTCCAGCGCCGCGATCACATCGGCGGTGCTTACTACTTTGCCGCGGGAGGTGTTGAGCAGGTATATGCGTTTGGCGAAAGAACGGAAAAAAGCGAGGTTGCCCATATGCCGCGTTTCGTCGTTGAGCGGCAGGTGGAAACTTACCACGTCCGCTTCGCGGAAGATCGTGTCCAGGTCGGTTTCTTCCACGAACTCATTCCCAAAGCCCTTTTTGTATTTGTCGTAAGCGAGGATGCGCATGTCGAAACCGCGCAGCTTGCGCGCAAAGGCGCTGCCGGTATGGCCGTAACCTATGATGGCGAGCGTTTTCCCGCCCAGCTCCCAGCCGCGGTTGCCGTCGCGCTCCCAGACGTTGTGCCGCAGCTCGAGGCTGCTTTTCAGGAGGTTGTGCATCAGCATCACGAGCATGCCAACGGCCTGCTCGCCCACGGTTTCGCGGTTGCCTTCGGGACTGCTCGCGCAATGGATGCCTTTGCTTTCGGCATACGCCACGTCTATCAGCTCCATGCCCGAGCCCAGGCGGCCGATCCATTCCAGCGAGGCGGCGCGGTCTATCACTGCCTTGTCCACCTTCACGCGGGTGGTCACGATCAGCCCCTGCACATCGTGCACGGCGTCCAGCACTTCGTTGTACGTGATGGAAGGCTGGTAATTCACGGTATACCCTTTCGATTCCAGTTCGTTGATCAAAAATTCGTGGACCTTTGCGGTGATCAATACTTTCCTGCTCATAACATATGTTCGGCGAGAGCCACAAAGTCCGCTACGGACAGCTCTTCCGCCCTTTTTGTAAATATCGGTTGCTGTAAATATTCCTTGTCGAAATAACCTTTCAGCGGGTTGCGCAGCTGTTTGCGGCGTTGCCCGAAAGCGGTTTTCACAAGCAGTTTGAATTTCTTTTCGTTCTTCACCTCGTAAGGCCGCTCCAGCCGCGTAAGCCTGATGACGGCGCTTTTTACCTTGGGCGGCGGGTTGAAGCAGTTCTCATGCACTTCGAACAGGTATTCGATCTTGTAATACACCTGCAGCAGCACGCTCA
>CBINIO010000354.1:0-5111 GCA_966250725.1 uncultured Chitinophaga sp. | reverse complement strand
CTTGGCGTAGACCCGCTGGTAGTCGTACAAGTCGTCCATGTCGCTGGTGAGCAGGTTCAGCTGCCCGATCTTTTCGTCCAGCGTCATTTTTTGCAGCAGGCCTCGGAGGAATGACTGCCTGGACTGTTGCGCGCTGGCGTTTACGGACAACAGCAGGCCGATGGCAAGGATCGTTCTCATAAAAAACCGGCGTTGACTCTTTTTATCAACGCCGGTTACCATGCTTTGTTCAACGCGAGAATTATTTTTCCTCCCAGCTATCCGTTCTGAAAGGCGCTACGGGCAAGCCTTCCTTGCTGAAAACGTTGCCGATGCCGGTATTGGTAAAGGAAAAACGTACCGCTTCCGGTTGTTTCACGGCTTTGGCGGACACTACGGCCGTATTGCCTTCGATCTTCACATCGGCGGGGTAAAATTTCCTGTCGGCGCCCGCGATATAGAACTGCGTGGCTTTGCGGCCTTTCACGGCAAGGCCGTTCTCCGCGTTCTTAAAATACACCACGATCTTGTTCTTGCGGTGCTCCATTTTTTCGTACACGGGGTTCCTGAACGTGATGCCGGTTTTGCCGTAATGATCGCCCAGCGCCCAGTTCGCCAGCCGCAGGCCCACGTCGTGCTTGTTTTGCGGATGGATGTTGCTGGTATCGTCCACGAGGTCGGTAATCACCGCCATGCCCGTATGCGGATAAGCCATGGTAGCGGTTTGCGCTTCACGCAGCAAGGCGCCTTTTATAGTGCCCTGCCCATAGTTGTAGGGCGCGATCTGAACGTAGTAGAACGGGAACTCGCGGCCCCAGGCTTTTCTCCAGGAGCCGATCATCGTACGCATCAGCTCGTCGTAGGTGGAAGCGGTGCCTGCATTGCTTTCGCCCTGGTACCAGATGGCGCCGGCAATGCTGTACCGCGTGAAAGGCGCGATCATCGCGTTGTAAGTATATCCCGGTATGTGCGGCCAGCCGTTCGCGGGTTTCAGTTTCGCGGCGGCTTCGACGAGTTCGGGCTGCGCGTTCACTTTTTCCGCGGGCGTCCACACTTCGGCGGGCGTGCCGCCCCAGCTGGTATTGATCAGGCCGATGGGCACGTTCAGGTTCTTTTTCAGGTTTTTGCCGAAGAAATAACCGACGGCGCTGAATTTTTTCAACGTATTGGAATCGCAGGCGGCCCATACGGCCTTCGCGTCGTCCTGCGGGTATTCCGAAGTGGTTTTCGGCACATGGAAGAAGCGGATGTTTACATCGGCGCAAACGGGCAGCTCGGCTTTGATGTCCTTCAGCCCGTGGTTGCCGGACCATTCCATATTGCTCTGGCCGCTGCATACCCACACTTCCCCGATCAGCACATTTTCCAGTTTTAAGGTGGTGTTGCCTTTCAGGGTAATATCGTACGGGCCCCCGGCGGCGGGCGTTTTTACTTTCAGCTGCCAGCGGGCGTCGCGCGTGGTTACGGCGGTGGTGGTGGCGCCATTCCACGAAGTGGTCACGGCGACCTTTTCACCGGGCGAGGCCCAGCCCCAGATCATAACGGAATCATTTTGCTGCAGCACCATATTGCTGGACAGGATGGCGGGAAGACGAAGCTGCGCCCCGGCAATAAAGCCGCAGCACACTAAAAGCGATGTGAACAGGTATTTTAACATGGAACTTAAACGGTTTAGGCGCATTAAAATAATAAACAGGGGGGAGAAATTATACAAAACGGCGGTTTTTGAAAAGCGAAGTGCCGTATGATATGCAAAGCTTTACCAGAAGCTAAGGAACGACGGCGCCTTCAGACCATAAATATCAAAACGAAGGTCCGTAACGGTCGTAAGCTCGAAATAAAGCCCCGGCACACGGTCGGGCGTTCTCGGGTAATAATACGCCGCGGCTTTGAGCGTGTTCAGCGAAAGGTTTTCGTTCCTGATGCGCACGCCCACCCCAAACCCGCTGTACACGGGGTTTTGAAGCATATAGTTCTTTTCATGCGACAATTGCGCCGCTTCGATGGAACCAAAAAAATTGAATTTAAAACCGTAGAATTTCCAGGGACTGTAGTACACCGTTTCAGACCGCGCCACCAGGCGGTGGAAACCATTGATCAGCGAGCGTTTGAAGCCCCATATCCCCCTTTCCATGTTGATATTGAGCGGGCGGTAAAAATAATTGTTCGGGTTACCGAGATAATCGAGCACGACGAACTGGCGCAGGTAACCTTTCTCGCCGATGTGGATCAGCTTGCTGTAATAGCTGGCGTTGGCGTGTATTACCATGTCCTCCGAAACGCCCGCCTGCCAGAAGCTGCTGATGCCGGCGCTGAGACTCAGCAGCCCGTTCAGCCGCGTATGCCAGAACTTCTGTCCTTCCAGGCCGGTGTAAAGACGTTTCCGGCCCACCCAGTTTTCCCAGCCCATGGAAAGACTGGCGTTAAAACCGTACGGAATATCCTCCGTGCGGCCGAAACCAAAGAAATGATGCGCCTTGAAGAAGTCCTGCTTAAAGAGCTTGAACTGCCCGAGGTAATAATGCCGGTTGTTGTAGATGGGGTCGTCCGTATATTTTTCCTGCACGGGGCGTTTGTCAAAAGCGATGTTGGAGTAGCGGAACAGCAGCGCGAGGTTGAACTTGTTGTCAAAATGCCCGTCCGAACCAAAGCGGTTGCGGAAGTTGTACCCGATCCAGCCGTCGAACAGCTTGTACATGTAATCGCGGTAAAGGCTGTCGGGGTATTCCCAGATGTTCACCGAATAACTTTTCGCGAGGGTAAGACCGCCGGCGAGCTTGGCCGACGTGCGGTACAGCGGCCGGTCCAGCCGGAGGAAATACGATCCTTCGTATACGCCCGTATCGAGCGGTATGCCCGCGTTAAGCTCGGAATAACCGATGGTGACGTCCATAAAGCTGCCCAGCAGGTTGTATTTGGTGTATTGCGCCTCCGTACCCCAGGGGCGGGAATAATCGTTATCCCAGCGGAAACCCACCTGCGCGCCCTGTCCCGCACCAAAGAGGTTGTTGTTGCTCACTCTCGCGGCCACGGCGCTGGTGGTGAGCTTGCGCAGGTCCACGCCATATTCGAACACGTCCTTGGTCACCACCAGGATGTCCACCGAATCGGGCCAGGCGGTCTGGATGGCGTGAATGCGCGCGTCCTGGATAAAGGGGCGGTTACGCAGGTAACGTTCGTTGTCGGCCAGCTCGTAGGCGTTGATGGTATCTTTTTCGCGGAAAAAGAGGTTTTGCCGGATCACCCATTCCTGCGAATCGAAATGCAGGCGGTTGGCGATGTGGATCAGCCGCATGCTGGTGGTAAAGGTGGTATCGTTGATATTGCGGGGACCGAAGGGGGCTACCTTGCGGTAATGGATACGGCGGATCGCTTTGCCGCTGTACGGCAAAAAGCCCTGTTCGCTCCTGGTCATGCTACTATCGTCCGTTGAAGGCGGAGGATCGTTGTGACGGGAGATCTTGAACAAAACGGAATCCCGGTAACGACGGCTCTTCAGGGAGTCTACATAGGTATTCAGCTTCGAAAACCACTTTTTGCCCTGCGCAGGTATGGTGTCGTTTTTTTGCGCGAGGGCCTTCTGTGGCAGGCAACACAGTGTCAGGTAACAGCTTAGGGTGATAATCGGTATTTTTCCTAACCCCTTCAACATTTCTATTGATCTCAGCAACAATACAAATTTTTAACCAATTAAAGCCGGGCCGCAAAAAGAAAGGGAAGGCCAAACGTCGCAGTTTGGTACCCTTCCCTTTTTTATTGACATGTAAAACGGGTATCAGTGCTGTACCGTCACGGTCCGTCCTCCCCTGCCCTGCTGATCGAAAACCCTGAATCGGAAAGTGCCTTTTTCCGCTACCGGCGCCGAATACACGGCACTTTTGGCGTCTGGCTCCTTGCCGTTAACTGTATAACGGATCACCAGCCCCGGAAGTTGTACGTTGGCCCAAACTTTTCCTTCCGCGATGCGCACGCCGGCCGTCGGGATGCGGTAATTATAGCCGCCGTTCAGCTTTGCCAGGCGCGGCAGCTCCTTTTTGCCGGCCACATTGGCGAAAACGCTCCACGCTTCGTTGTAACCCGCTTCGTTTTGCGTCCATTCCGGGTCCTGCGCCCAGGCGCGCTCCGCCATGCCGAGCAATTTGGGCAGCATCAGGTATTCGAGGGCGGCGGCGCTTTTCAGCGTTTCGCCCCATAATGCGGACTGGATGCCTACGATATTTCCCGCTCCGTATTCGGTCAGCCGGTCTTTGCCGACGAAGGTTGAAGCGGGAAGCGGGTTGCCTGCGGCGTCTTCTTTGGAATTTTTATAAAGGTCGAAAGGAATGAAATAGAAAGGTTTATCGATGTCCACATAACCGCCCCAGTAAAAGCCGGGCTCGTTGTAGTCGCGGAGATAGGCCATATCGAAATAATAGTTCGCCACGCCGGACAGCACCACTTTGTAGCCGCCGTTGGCGAGGCGGTAGGAAAGGTCCTCCATGCCGCCGCCCATCACGTTATTCCACACATCCACCCTAAAGTTGCGCGCGCCAAAATGGGGGTTCACGATCATCACATCGCGGCCGTCGCGTTTGGTCCTGCGCATGCCGGCCTCTTCCCAGCCGTACAGCTGGAGGCCGCGCGCATTCACGATCTTCGCCACCCTGTCGTAAAAATAGGGCCAGAGGTCATTCACCGTTTGCAGCGAGTCGTTCGATGCGATCAGGCGCTGACAGGCGGGCGAGCGTTCCCAAACGCCGGCGGGCGTTTCGTCGCCGCCCATGTGGATCACGTCCAGCGGGGCGCCGGCTTCCTTATGCATCGCGATCAGCCCGTCCGTTACCTTTTCGATAAAACGGTAGGTGGAAGGCAGCGCAACGTTGATCACATTGTCTTTCCATTCCTGCACGGAGCGGTACCGGCTTTTGTCCTCCGGGTCGCTGAGGCGGAACTCGTTGGCCGCCCGTTCGTTCCCCGCTTTCATGAATTTTGCGTAACGCGCGTCCATGGCTTTGATGGCGGCGCGGGCGTGGCCCGGCATTTCCACTTCGGGGATCACTTTGATATGCCTTGCTTTTGCGTAGCGCAGTATTTCGATATAGTCCGCTTTCGTGTACCAGCCCGTGCCGTTGGTGTTGTTCACATCCGGGCCG
>CBINIO010000353.1:0-5131 GCA_966250725.1 uncultured Chitinophaga sp. | reverse complement strand
CTGTGGGCCCTACTCGCCACGATGACGGGCATGCTGCTTTTCCAGATTCAGATGCCTCTTTTTGTCAGTTTTGTGCCGTTCTTGCTTGCCTATGCGGTCGCCTACCTGCTCTTCCTCGTCCAGCAGGCGCAGCTCACACGCCAGAGCGTCGTCCTCCTGACCCTGTTCCTGGGTGCGGCGCTACTCTATCCTGTCGCGGTGAAGCTTGCCGTGACTGAGAAGGCGCGCGAACCCGCGGGGAAACAGTCGGCCCGCGCGCTGGCCGCCGCCGAACCGCAGAACACGATGGTCTTGACAAACCAGCCCTGGACCGTCGCCTGGTACGCCAATAAGCCGGCCCTGTTGCTGCCGATGGACAGCACCTCGTTGTCGCCGATCAGGGAAGTGATGCGGTTGCGGATGAAAGAGATGTTGAAATCGGAGCGCCATTGAAATTCGCCGAACTGGAGATCGGTGCCCAGGGCTATTTCCAGGCCGTTGTTGCGCATGGAGCCGATGTTGCTGGTAAGACTGGTGAAACCGGACGTGGCGTGCACCGGCATGTTGTACAGCAGGTTGGTGGTGTTTTTCAGGAAGTAGTCCACCGTGAGGTTCACCCTGTTCTTCAGCAGCGAAAGATCGATGCCCGCATCGAACTGGTTGGCCTTTTCCCAGGTAAGGAAGTTGTTGCCGAAACCGGTGATGGCGATGCCGCTTTTGCCGTCGTAGTTGTAGCCGCCGCCGGTGAGCGACTGGTACGCGTAGTTGCTCACGCCTTCCTGGTTGCCGGTGGAACCATAGCTGGCGCGCACTTTCAGGTCGGCGCCGCTAAAGCTCCAGAAGGGTTCTTTTGACAGCTGCCAGCCTGCGGATACCGACGGGAACCAGCCGTAGCGGTTCTCGGGCGAGAAGCGCGAGGAGCCGTCCGTGCGCAGGGAAGCGCTCAGCAGGTATTTGTCTTTCCACGCGAGATTGGCGCGGCCAAAATAAGATTCCATTGCGTTGCCGTACAGGTTGGTGGACGCGTTCGTGATCACGGAAGCGGCCGCCAGCACGTCGAACGATGGCGCGGGGAAGCCGTTGCCGTCGATGCCGCTGGTGGAGGTCATCACACGCTGGAAGGAATGGCCGCCCAGCAGGTCGAGCTTCACGTCGCCAAAACGGTGGGTGTAGGTGAGCGTGTTTTCCAGCAGGATGTTCGTCAGCCACCTGCGGTCGTCTATCAGCCTGCCGTTGCCGGTGCCGTAGGGATGTTTCTGGTTGTAGTACACGTAGTCGTGGGTAAGCCCGAGGTCGGTACCGAACGATGTTTTATAGGTGAGCGAAGGCGAAAAACGGATCTCCGCGAAAGCGTTGCCGAGCATGCGGTAGCTTTTCAGCGAAGCCACCTCTTCGCGCAATATCTGCAGGGGATTATGATACACCAGGTCGGGCGTGCCGCCAACGTAATAGCTGCCGTCGGGCTTGTAAGGCCGGTCGAAGGGACGGTGCGGCAGGCTGCGGCTCATCACGGAAGAGCCGAGGTTGGAACCGGGCACGCGGTTGTTGTCGGAATAGCTGAAGCTGAGGTTCACGCCGGTTTTCAGCCAGCTGAGCGGCTCGCTCGTAAGGTTGATGCGGCCGGTATATTTTTTCAGGTCGTTGTAGATCACGGTGCCCTGCTGGTTGAGCACGCCGCCCGAGATGTAATACGTCGTCTTGTCGTTGCCGCCCGAGGCGGAAATGTCCAGGTTCTGCGACCAGCCCCTGCGCAGCACGAGCTGCATCCAGTCGGTTTCGGGCAGGCCGGGGTACGGGTTTTCCACGGCCGGAATAAATTTGCTGTTGCCGGGCTCGTAGCCGAATTGTTTGTTGTAATTATCGATCGCTTCGTTTGCCACTTCGAGGTACAGCTTTGAGTCGGCCATTTTTACTTTATGAAGATTGGGCACTTCGCTGAAACCGGTCCACGCGTTCACGTTGAGCTGGCCCGCGCCTTTGCGGCCGCTTTTGGTGGTGATGATCACCACGCCGTTGGTGGCGCGGGAACCGTAGATGGCGGCGGAAGCCGCGTCTTTCAACACTTCGATGGACGCGATGTCCGCGGGGTTCAGCTGCGCCAGCGGGTTCATTTCGCCGCCGAAGTTGAACACCGCCGCGTTATACGGGATGATGGGCACGCCGTCTATCACGTACAGCGGCTCGTTGTTCGCGCTGAGCGAGCCGGTACCGCGCACGGATACACGCAGCGCGCCGCCGGGCATGCCGGAGGATGAAGAGATGTTCACGCCCGGCACGCGGCCCTGCAGCATCTGGTCGGGGCCCAGCACTGGGCGGGCGTTCAGGTCGTCCGGTCTGAAGGTGCTGATGGAGCCGGTCAGCTCCGTTTTCTTTTGCGTGCCGTATCCTACTACCACCACCTGCTGCATGGCGCGGCTTTCGCGTTGCAGGAGGATGGTGATGTTTTTGCCGTCTTTTATTTCAACGGACTGCGTGGTAAAACCGATATACGAAAATACGAGCGTGGCATGCTCCGGCACGTTCGTCAGCTGGAAGCGGCCGTTGCCGTCAGTTACCGTACCGCCTGCCGCACCTTTTACCGCAACGGACACGCCGGGCAAGGCTTCACGGTTCTCGTTGTCGAGCACCACCCCGGATACGGTAATGTTCTTTTCCTGCGGCGGCGTGTTTTCTTCAGGTTTCATCAGTATCACCGTTTTGTCAACGATGCGGTATGTGAGCGGCAATCCCTGCAGGCAGCGGTCCATCACTTCCTGTATGGTGGCGTTCCGCAGTTGCAGCGTGATGCTGCTTTTCACGCGGGCCATGTTCTCGTCCCGGAAAATGAACAGGTAATCGCTTTGCTGCCGGATGATCTTTAGCACCGTTTCGAGCTTTGCGTTGTTCACCGTCACGTTCAGCGGCACGTCCTGCACCCTGGCCGTGGCCGTGAATTGCAGCCCGGTCAGCAACGCCAGCAATAGCAGGCGTTTCAGCGACTTGATTCTGTAGTTCAACATTGGTATGTTTTTAAGTTCAATGAATTTCGTTCCGGCAATACGATAGCCTTACCAGGCAGCGCGCCGCCGGTTCAGGATCGTTTTTGTCTGTGATCGTTTATTGAATGACTTTCACGGTCCTTCCTTCCACCGTGAAGTGTACATTGGCTGTCAGTTCCAGTATTTTCAGGGCTTCGGACAGGTATTCCTGTTTCCGCATCGCGCCTGTAACGTGAATAGTTCCGGTCAGTTTATTTTCATATGCAATATCTACGTCGTACCAGCGGCTTACTTCGCGCATCACGGCGCTCAGCTCGTCGTTGCGGAAATTGATGATGCCGTTTTTCCACGCAGTGGCCCCTTCCGGATCGCCCTCGGCCATCGCGAGCGAATTGGAGGCGGGCGTAAATGTAGACTGCTGGCCCGGTTTCAGCGTCAGCTGCCTGCCGGACGACGTTACCCGTACAGCGCCCGACGTAAGCGTGGTGGTAAATTCTTTTTCATCCGCATACGCCTTGATGTTGAAGCTGGTGCCCAGCACCTGCACCTTCATCCCGTTCATGGTCACATAAAAAGGTTTGAACGCATCGGCAGCCACTTCAAAATATGCTTCGCCGGACAACTTCACTTCTCTTTCGCCGCCGTTGAACGCAACCGGGTATTCGAGGCTGCTGGCGGCGTTCAGCCATATCTTCGTGCCGTCGGAAAGCTGCACGCGGTATTGCCCGCCCCTCGGCGTGATAAGCGTGTTCCAGGCCGTTTTTCCCTGCGGCGCGGCATCGTCGTGATAGATCAGCGATTCGTTCTGCTTGCGGATGTTCGCTTCGCTGGCGATGGCGCCGTCAGCGGTTTGGTCGAGCGCCACGGACCGCCCGTTGCCGAGCACGAGCCGCGCCTTGTTGCCGCCCGGCGCAATATCGCCGCCGTGATGTACCCTAGCGGTCGTTTGCGGAAGCCTCTCTTTCTCCTGCATCGTATTACGCAGGATACCGCCCGCTGCCACGATGCCCCCGGCGATAGCCGCGGCCACCAGCCATTTGCGCGGGCGGCGCATGGGCGTCACTTTTGTTTCCTGAAGGGGCTGCATCCGCGCATGGATGTTCGCAAGGATGTTTTCCTGGTCTGTGATACCCGGCACGGGAATGTTCCTTTCAAGGAACGCCTCCAGCAGCATCGCTTTCAGCTCCGCCGCGGGTGTATGCTCCAGGTAATGCAGCAGCCAGCGGCATTCCTCGTCCGACCATTCTTTTTTGGCCAGCAGCGTTTCAAGATATTGTTCAGGATGCGTCAAGATCGGGTACCTTTTGAATTAAATACACCGCAAGGCGTAAAAAGGGGGGTTGGGGGAAGAATTTTTTTTTGCGGGATATATAAGAATGGAGAATATGCCAATGGGAGTGTGTTTATTATTCGGGTTGAAAGAATTTTTTTCAGGAAAGAAATATAAAGAATAAGCGGTACACCAGATGGGCAAGCCTTTACCATTTGGGTTGAAGAAAGAATTTTCAGGAAAGATATACAATGGATAAGCGGTGCGCCCGATGGGCAAGCCTTTACCATTCGGGTTGAAGAAAGATTTTTTCAGGAAAGATATACAATGGATAAGCGGTGCGCCCGATGGGCAAGCCTTTACCATTTGGGTTGAAGAAAAAAATTTTTTCAGGAAAAATATACGAGCGCCAGCGGCACACCCATCGCAAGGGTCTGCCACTCGGGCTGCAGACGGATGTATTCGTGGATGAACCGGCTCGCCTTGGAAATATGCTCTTTGACGGTATTGTGGGATATCTGTAATTCCGTAGCTGCCTCCGCGTATGTTTTCCCTTCCATCTTACAGAGCAGGAATGCTTTTTTGCGCTGCGGCGGCAGCTGTTCGATGGCTTTTTCGAGCACTTCCAATTGTAAATTGATGTGATCGCCTTCGCCGGCCGACCATATATCCGCCTGCCCGGCAAACCCTTCCATCTGCAGCCTTTGCCGCAAAGCGGCGCGCAAATGGTTCACGGAACGGTTATAACTCACTACGAACAGCCAGTTACCCGCGGTGGAGTTGGCTTTCAACGTATGTCTTTTTTCCCAGAGACGGAGGATCACTTCTTGCACGATGTCCTGCGCGGCGGCAGGCTCGCGCACGAGGCGGAGGATGTTGGCGTAGACGGAAGGAAAATACAGGC
>CBINIO010000352.1:0-5151 GCA_966250725.1 uncultured Chitinophaga sp. | reverse complement strand
GGACCTGGCGAACCGGTCCGGCTACGCATCGTTCTTTCGCTATGAAACGACCAACGGCGGAGAGTTCTATATCTAGGACGATCATACGTACGTGAACAAGCTGCTGAAAGTGCCCACGTTCGACATCATCGCCGCGCGCCCCACCGGCGAGCTGATGGCGCACCATCATACCACGGCGGACAACATGACGGTGATAGACCGGCAGACGCTGGCCGCCGTGGGACAGCCTTTGCTGGCGCTGCTTTACGGAGAACCTTTTAATTACTGATTATGACGCACCATGATGTTTACATTCCCCATCTCAGTAAAGACAAAAAGCTGAAGAACATCATCGTTTCGCCGCTCGGCGAACTGCCCGTCAAAAAAAATATTGCGCTCAGGCTGATCGCTTCCATCATGAGCCAGCAGCTGTCCATCAAAGTGGCGGCGGTGATCTACAAACGTTTTCTGCAATTGTACGGCGGCAAAGAGCCCACCGCCACGCAGGTGCTCGCCACGCCGCCCGAAACGCTGCGCGGCATCGGTCTTTCCAACGCCAAAGTGAGCTATGTGCACAACGTGGCGCGTTTTGTGGTGGAAGAAAAACTGACCGACGCGAAGCTCCGCAAGATGGAAGACGCCGACATCCTCGCTTACCTTACGCAAATCAAAGGTGTGGGCCGCTGGACGGTGGAAATGCTGCTGATGTTCTATCTCGGCCGCGAGGACGTGTTCGCGCTGGACGATCTCGGGCTGCAGCAGGCGATGAACAAACTCTACAAACTCGATCCCGCCGATAAAAAAGCGTACCGCGCAAAACTGCTCTCGCTCTCCGCGCGCTGGTCGCCTTACCGGACGTATGCCTGCAGGTATTTGTGGATGTGGAAGGATGGGAAGTAGCACTTCTCCTGCCGGTAATCGCATTGCTCACCTGCAATAGCCAACGATTCGATAAACGTTTCTTTCCTCCGCATGGGCATTGTGCAACGCGCCTTGGCATCTGCAAATCCTTGTGCGAACAACCTTCCTGCACCCCGGCAGGATGCCCGCTTCCGGTTTTTTTAAACAATTGGGGTACTTTTTACGCTTATTTTAGAAAATATTTAATCGGAAACTAGATAACTTGGTAGCAGCGATCTAAATCGAAGGAAGATCTAAATCGAAGGAAAAAACCCGATTCTTAACCCAACACACACGTTTACAGTATGAAAACCATTCCACGTTATGGCGGGGCCATGCTCATGGCCGTTTTCGCCTTATTTGCCGGAGGCATGCCCGTCTCACAGGCACAAAACGTCACCCAGCAATCATCCGGAAAGAACATCACCGTAAAAGGCAGGGTCAGGGACTCCAAGAACGTTTCCCTCCCGGGCGTTACCGTAGTGGTCAAAGGCAATACCTCCAAAGGTACCGCCACCGATGACAAGGGCGTCTTCACACTCACCAATGTTGACCCGCAGGCCGTACTGGTGCTGCAATACATTGGTTACGAAACCCAGGAAGTACCGCTGAACGGGCTCAAAGCGGTAAACGTTCTTTTGAAGGAAACAGAAAAACAGCTGGACGAGTACGTGGTGACCGGGTACGGCACCACCAAAAAAGTTACCAAAACCGGGTCCGTTAGCACGGTGAAAGGCTCCGAGATCAAGCAGGCGCCCACCGTGAACGTATCCAACGCGCTCGTAGGGCGCGTATCCGGCCTGATGGCCATCAACAGCAGCGGCGAGCCCGGTTACGACGGCTCGCGCATCCTCATCCGCGGGCGAAGCACCTACGGCAACTCCGACCCGCTGGTGGTGATAGACGGTATCCCGAGAGACGGCTTCCAGCGCCTGAACCCGAACGATATCGAGAACATTTCCGTGCTGAAGGACGCGTCCGCCGCCATCTTCGGCTCCCGCGCGGCCAACGGCGTAATTCTCGTTACCACCAAACGCGGGAAAACCGGCAAACCCTTGCTGAGCTACAGCTTCAACCAGGGTCTCACCCAGCCCACCCGCATGCCCAAAATGGCCGATGCGCCTACCTACGCGCGCATCGTGAACGAGATCAACATCAACGCCGGCGACCAGCCGAGCTTTACGGAAGAAAAGATCCAGAAATTCGCGGACGGCTCCGACCCCTGGCAATACCCGAACACGGATTGGGTAGATGAAGTGGTGAAGCCGCTCAGCAGCCAGAACCGCCACGACCTTAGCCTGCGCGGCGGTTCGGAAAAATTCGTGTATTACGTATCGGTCGGCACCCTGTTCCAGGACGGTATTTTCAGGAACAGCGCCACGAAGTACCGCCAGCACAACGCCCGTGTGAACCTGGACGCGAACGTGAACAAGTACCTCACCGTCAAGCTCGACCTCGCGGGAAGGCTGGAAGACCGCAACTTCCCGCCGCGCAGCGCCGGTTCCATTTTCCGCGCATTGCTCCGCGGAAGGCCCACGGAAGCCGCCCGCTGGCCCAACGGCCTGCCCGGGCCCGACATCGAGTACGGCGACAATCCCGTGGTGACCTCCACCAACGAGATCGGCTACCAGCGCGACCGCCTGTACGCGCTCAACAGCAACCTCGGCGTAGTGCTGTACATCCCGAAAGTGGAAGGGCTTTTTGTGGACGCGAACTTCGCCGTGGACCAGAGCTTCAATTTCAACAAACGTTTCATCAAACCCTGGACGCTCTACACCTTCCAGGGTTACGACGCCGACGGACAGCCGCAGCTGGAAGCCAGCAAAAGAGGCGTGAGCGCGCCGGAGCTGGAAGAGAACTACGCGCAGAACAGCAGCATCACCCTCAACGGCAAGATCAACTACATCAAAAGTTTCGGCAAGCATAACACCTCCGCCATCTTCGCCATCGAGCGGAACGAAATGAAGAACGACAACTTCTGGGCCCGCCGCCGTTATTACATTTCCAGCGCGGTAGACCAATTGTTTGCCGGCAGCAATGAGGAAAAAGACAATACCGGCCGCGGCTTCGACTATGCCCGCCTCAATTATTTCGGCCGCCTGTCTTACAACTACGACGAAAAATATCTCTTCGATTTTAACTGGCGTTACGACGGCTCGCAAAATTTCCCGCGCAACAAACGTTTCGGTTTCTTCCCCGGCGTGTCCGCAGGATGGGTGCTTTCGCGCGAGAACTTCTGGAAGTCCGCCATCGGCAGCACCGTGGACTATTTCAAGATACGCGGCTCGTACGGCCAGATGGGCAACGACCAGATCAGTCCTTTCCAGTACATGAACACGTACGGCATTTCCAGCGGCGGCGTGGTGCTGGGCGACAAGCTCAACACCGGTATCAACTCGCTGCGCATACCCAACCCGAACATCACCTGGGAAGTGTCCAACAACATGGACCTCGCCATCGAAGCTAAGCTGTTCAACGGTCTCATCGGCATCGAAGCGGAATATTTTTTCACCCGCCGTCACAGCATCCTTTCCCAGCGTTCTGCCTCCGTTCCCATTTACACCGGCCTCACGCTGCCGGATGAGAACATCGGGAAGGTGCAGAACCAGGGCGTGGACCTGCATCTCACGCACCGCCGCACCGTGCGCAAATTCACGTACGAGGTAGTGGCGAACATTTCCACCGCGCGCAACAAGATCCTGTTCTGGGACGAAGTGCCCAACCAGCCCGACTGGCAGCGTTCCACCGGCCGGCAGATTGGCGCCAACCTGTATTACGAGGCCATCGGCATCTTCCGCGACCAGCGGGCGGTGGACGAATACCCGCACATCGGCGGCGCCATTCCCGGCGACATCATTTTCAAGGACGTGAACAACGACGGCAAGATCGACGACCTTGACCGCGTACGCGTGAACCGCTCCGAATACCCGATCTGGAACTACGGCCTGACGCTGGCCGCGGATTATGCCAATTTCGACCTCACCATGCTGTGGCAGGGCGCAACCGGCGCCAGCCAGTACATCCGCACGGAATCTGGCCTGATCGGCAACTTCCCGATGAAGATCGCCGAAGACCGCTGGACGCCCGAAAACCCGGACGCTTCCATGCCCCGGCCCTACGACCGCGACAAGGAATACTGGGTAAGCCGCCCGAACACTTTCTGGCTGTGGAACACGGATTACCTGCGCCTCAAAACCGTAGAGCTGGGCTACACGCTGCCCGAAGCCCTGCAAACGCGCATCGGGCTCGACGATCTGCGGGTGTATGTCAGCGGGCAGAACCTTATCACCTTCGACAAGGTGAAGATCTTCGACCCCGAATCGCCCACCGGCAGCGGGCAATTCTACCCGCAGACAAGGATCTTTAACCTCGGCCTGAATGTAACCTTCTAAAACAAGCGTCATGAAAAGAACGATCACTATTCTCAGTTATAGCATATTCACCCTCGCCCTGCTGCTCGCGACGGCCTGCAACAAAGACTTTCTCGAAAAGCGGCCGCTGAACGAATACACGGAAGACGATGTGTGGAAAGACCCGAACATGATACAGGCATACGTAAACGACCTGTACCCGAAAATGCGTCACGGTTTTGAAGAGGTAATGCTCAGCTCGATGACGGACGAAAGCCGCTTCATCCACAACTACGGCACCACCACTTCCGTGACGGAGGCCATGAGCCCGGAAGACCTCGGCGCATTGAACCTTTTCGGCGAATGGGAAAAACATTATAAAGCCATCCGCAACTGCAACATCTTTTTTGACCAGGTAGACGCGGCGCCGTTTACCGACGAAGCGCAGCGCGACCGGCTGAAAGGCGAAGTGCATTTCCTGCGCGCGTATTTTTTTCACATGCTCGTGAAATACTGGGGCGGCGTGCCGCTGATCACGCAGATATTCAAGCTCACCGACGGCGAGACCATGCTGGTGCCACGCAACAGTTTTGAAGAATGCGTGAACTTTATCGTGTCCGAATGCGACAAGGCCGCGGAGCTGCTGCCCGAAGAGCACGACCGCGACAACAAGGGGCGCGCCACCAAATACGCCGCCATGGCGCTGAAATCGCGCATCCTGCTGTACGCCGCCAGCGATCTTTTTAACCAGCCCGGCAACGACCGGCCGGATATCGGTTACGTGGGCGGCGACCGGCAGGCGCGCTGGAAAGCCGCACAGGACGCGGCGCTCGCGCTGATCCAAACGGAAAAGTTCTCGCTTTACGAACCCACTTCTTCCGGCGTGGACAATTACACCCGCATCTTTCTCGACAAAGACAAC
>CBINIO010000351.1:0-5152 GCA_966250725.1 uncultured Chitinophaga sp. | reverse complement strand
AAGGCCGCTTCAGCCAGCTGGGCGGCAGCTGCGACGATACCGCCGTGCTGCATGCGCAAACCAGCCGTTACCGCCGCTTTCTCACGCACGGCAGCTTTGGTATTTTCGGGGCTTATCTTTATCCTTCGGCCTTGCCGCAGTTGTTCGGCATTTCCTCCGCCGCCTTCAGCAACGAAATGCCCGCGCTCGCCGATGTTTGCGGTGCGGAAGGCGCGCTGCTCGGGGAAAGGATCATGACGGCGAAATACCATCACCGCCGCGTGGAGATATTATCGGCATTCCTGCTGTCGCGGCTGGGCCAGCGCAAACCCGCCGAAACCGCCGCGCATCGTGCCATTCAGACCATCATCCAGGCGCAGGGCATGGTAAACGTAACGGCGCTGGCAGCGGAGCTCTGCCTGAGCACGCGCCAGTTCGAACGCAATTTCAAAACGTACGCCGGCTTCTCTGCGAAAACTTACGCGCGGATCGTCCGCTTCCAGCGGGCCGCCAGCCAATACGGCCGCATCGAAGACAACCTGACGGCGCTGGCGTATGAATGCGGGTACTACGACCAGAGCCATTTTATTCACGATTTTAAAGCGTTCTCCGGGTATCATCCGCGGCAATATTTTTCCGGCCGGCCGGAAGGGATCGAGTATAGGGAATAATGTCGCATTTCTCCAATTCTCCCTTCCTCCCCCAACCTAACTTGCACTCAAAACATCATCATGAAAACACCCAACAAACCCGCGGGTACGCCCACGCTTTGCCCTTACTTCCTCGTGCCCGACGCAAACCGCTTCCTCTCCTTCCTCCAGAATGTTTTTGACGCCGAAGAAGCAGCCGTGTACCGCGGGGACGACGGCCGCATCCTGCATGCGGAAATGCGGATAGACGACAGCGTGGTCATGTTCGGCAACAGCACCGCGCAATACCCGCCGCAAACAGGCGGCGTGTTCATGTACGTGCATAATACGGACGAAACGTACCAGAAAGCGATAGCGGCCGGCGCCGCTTCGGCGGAAGAACCGGCGGACAAGGATTACGGCAGGTCTGCCGGTGTGAAGGACATGTTCGGCAACACCTGGTGGATCACGCAACTGTAGCGCCGGGCGCCGGAAACGTAGAGGCATGGCCCGTTTGCTTCGTGTAATGATCCCACATGATATTGAACACTTTTTCCTTCAGCGCGGGAAGGTCTTCGCGGGTGAGGCCCGCAGTATCAACGGGCGGCAGGAAATGAAAATCGATCCGGTGCGGCAGCGCGAACAGGAACTTGCCGGGCACCTGTATCTTACGGGTGTTGAACAGCAGCGCCGGTATAATGGGCGTTTGCGCGTCGATGGCGAGAATGAACGCGCCGTCGTAGAATTTTTTGAGCGGCATATCCGTGCGGTTGCGCGTGCCTTCTGGGAACAGCACCATGTGCATGCCCATTTTCAGCGCGTTGTGCATATGCTCGAAGCTCTGGCGCCGGCTCTGATCGTCCTGCCGGTTCACCATGATGCCGCCGATGCGGTACATCATGCCGAATAGCGGGATCTTCGCCATTTCCGCCTTGGCGAGCGTTTTGTTCACGCCCGGCACGCCCGGCGTGGTCACCGGCACGTCGATGAACGAGTTGTGATTGCATACCACCACATACTGCTGTCCTTTTTTAAAATATTGCAAGCCTTTGCGGAATACGGGGCAGCCGATAAGCGGCATGTACACGCCCATCCATACACGGCCGATGTTGAGGAAATAACGCGTTTTGCGGGGGTCGGGGAAAAACGAGATGATCCAGATAGGGACAAGCACGATCAACAGGGTCGCAACAAAAAGCAGGAGCCCGTAAACTGCAAAAACCCGACCTGCTATGTTTTTAAGCCATTTCATGCGCCAGGAATGAAACGTAATATTAAGAAAAAATCATAATTGCCAGTTCACCGGCTCTTTACCCTGCCGGATAAGCAGCTCATTGGCCTTCGAGAAGTGCCTGCAGCCGAAAAAACCTTTGTCTGCGCTGAACGGCGAGGGATGCGCCGCTTTCAGGATATGATGCTGCGTGCCGTCGATCAGCACCTGCTTGTCCTGCGCGAACTTTCCCCACAACATAAAAACGACCCCTTCCTTTTTATTGGAGATGGTGCGGATCACCGCGTCGGTAAAGGTTTCCCAGCCGATCTTGCTGTGCGATGCCGGCTCGCCGTTGCGAACGGTGAGAAAAGCATTCAGCAGCAATACGCCGTTCTCCGCCCAGGGAGTAAGGTCGCCGGTTTGCGGGATGGGAATGCCGAGGTCGGCGTTCATTTCTTTGTAGATGTTCACCAGCGAAGGCGGCGGCTTGACGCCTTTCTGCACGGAAAAACAAAGGCCGTGCGCCTGTCCCGGGCCATGGTAGGGGTCCTGCCCGAGGATGACCACTCTTACTTTGTCGAAGGGAGTTTTGTCGAACGCATTAAAAATCTGGCTTCCCTGCGGATAGATCGTTTTGCCGAGGGCTTTTTCATGTTTGAGGAACATGACGATCTGTTCGAAATAGGATTTTTGAAATTCGTCTTTCAACGCTTCTTTCCAGCTGCTTTCAATCTTTACGTCCATTATATTACCTTTGAGTCAGCGATTTATTTGATTAATTGGTGGAAAATTATATAAATTTGCACTCCCAATAAAAATAAATTTATTGTGATACGTTCACGGACCGGTAGCTCAGCTGGATAGAGCAGCTGCCTTCTAAGCAGCAGGCCATTGGTTCGAATCCAATCCGGTTCACGATCAATCTTCAGTAAAGCCGCCATCTTGGTGGCTTTACTGCTTTGGTGGCTATTCTCATATCGCTGTTTAACCCTTTTTGTAATTGTCTACCCCCTTCCACCCCACTCATTACATTTACATAAAATTTACCACCCACATTTACAATCATGGCCACAGTTTCCGTAATCTTAAAAACGCATCGTCGCCGCAATGACGGCACCTTCCCCATATGCATACGCGTCACTGAAAAAAACAAAACGAGGTACAAATACATCGGACATTCGGTCAAACAAGATCAGTTTAAAAGCGGTACTGGGGATTGGGTAAAACGGCATCCCGATGCCCTGTTTATAAACAGCATCATCGAGGATGAGCGCGCCAAAATGCAGGAGAAATTAACCAGATTGCGGCTAGATGGTAAAACAATTGATCTGGACTATATTATTTCAGACAAGCCCCTAACCGGCCATACGCTGGGTGAGATACTTTCCTATATTGCAACCAGGCACGAGAATAACCATGCGATCACTTTACAGTATCGTCACTTATCAATAAGGAATCAGGTTCTGGGAGCACTAGAAGGGGACGTTTCGCTCCAGGATATCACCATTGATCATGTTCGGAGAATAGAGGTGCATTTCCGCCAGGTGGAGAAGAACGGGGCTAATACAATATCCCGAAAAATCCGTTTCCTCCGCTCTGCATTCAGGGAGGCACAAGCATTGTGGGGGATATCCACCCAAAATCCTTTCGAACTGGTCAAGGTGAAAGGTGCGCCGGTAAAAAGAACACCACTCACCCAAAAACAATTGCAGGATATAAGCGAATTAAAATTGATGAGTTGGATGGACCTGGCGAGGGATGCATTTATGTTCTCATACTATGCCCAAGGCATGCGATTCGAGAAGGTTGTCACATTGACCCGTAGCCAGGTGAATGATGGCTACATAGATTACCAGATGAACAAAGGCCTGCATTTTCGCCGTATCGAGATACATCCTAAATTGAAGGCGCTCATTGACAAGTATATTTCGGGAACCGGCCCTTATCTATTCCCAATACTAAAAAAGGTGCCGAAAGACAAGAAAGCGATGATTCGTATGGTCGGTGAAGCCAATGCAATGATCAATGTGTGCTTAAAGCGGATCGCCATCCTTGCCGGAATCCCCATTAATCTCTCTTTTCACATCGCTAAGCACTCCTTTGCCCAAGCTGCAAAGAGAGCCGGCGTAGATCCGTGGGTAATAAAGGATAGTCTGGGGCATGCCACTTTCAAAGTGACGGAGGAATACCTAAAGTCACTTGATGATGATCACATCAACGAAGCTATCTCGAAGGTGTACTGATTAATAGTGATCACGCCGGGGTATTCATTCTGCCCTCCTCGTATACAAGCCATATAAATATCCGGGCGAACTTTTAGCGGGCATAGCCTCTTCCACCATATCTTCCAGAATTCGCATATCTGCCATCGTGAACCATCCCGGCGGTCTATGCAGCCGACAATCCCATTTGTCTTCAAAGACCACAAAGCAACCCCAATACCCGCGGTTTATATCAAGCGTCCATGTCCCGCCGGTACCTAGTTGTTCGCTAATTTCCACCAAAACAACGTCGCCCCAAATTTCCACCTCAAACTTGATATATATCCTACTCATAAATTGCTAATATTATTAGCAATACTACGAATTTTAGTAATAACTCAAACGGGTTTGTGTTTTACACCGGCAGTATCAACTCCGGGTAATTATTACGGCTGTTGCCCACGGCGTCGCTCACTCGGTGCATGCACATGCCCGCGTCCGGGAATGGCTGGATTAAATCTTGTGGACGGGCAGTTTCAGGGTCAATCCAGCCCCCAACATCCTCGGGCTGCAGGAATACCGGCATGCGATTGTGAACGGACTCCATAAAGGCGTTTGGGGCCATTGTAAGCATGGTGAACGAGCGGCGGACTTCGGCGGTCTCCTTGTTCACCCAATTATCATACAGGCAAGCGGCCCAGAAAAAGGCGGCGTCGTTGGGGTATATCAGGTACGGGATCTTCGTCTTTGGATCGGGCTTTTGCCACTCGTAGAACCCGGACAGCGGAAGGGCGCAACGTTGAGACTTCAGAAGGCGTTGCCAGTAGGGCTTCTCCAGCTCTTCGGATTTCTTGTTGAACATGCTGTACTTGCCCGCCTTGAACTCCTTTTCGTAGTTCGGGATCAGCCACCAGTGCATCAGCTCCAGCTGCTTGGGGGCGGTAAGGACCGGCACCGACATGGTCGGAGCGATGTTGAAGTGCTCGTATTCGGACAGGAAGCCTTCCGGGAGAAGGTTCTTTTCGATGATGGTGATCGACTTTTGGTTTGAGAGCTGGTAGCGGCCGCACATGGTTATCGTTTTTTTATAGTTACTTCCATCCCAACCGCTTCGGCGATGCGACATAGCG
>CBINIO010000350.1:0-5182 GCA_966250725.1 uncultured Chitinophaga sp. | reverse complement strand
ACAGCAGGCCGTGGATGGGGGATTTGCGCATGGTGTAGGTCTTCCCCTGCCAGCTGTACTGCGCGTCCCTGATGCGGCAGGCGAAAGGGCTGAGCTTTACGCTTTTGAAGCTGCCGGTAACGCCTGCGTTAAGCTCTCCCACGTTCTTGTAACTGTCGATCACATTCAGCTTCCCGTCGCCGTGGGGCACGATGAACGCGTGCAGCAGCGCCCCGAACGAGGGTATCACATGCGCTTCCGCCCCGTTGTCGTCTATCAGGGCAATAATGGAGAAACCGTTCTCATCTAGGTGTTCTATGCTAAATCCCATGCTGTCAATTTGCGGTAAAATACAAAATGGCGGCAATATGTGTATGTGCGAGGGGCCGGGGCAAATTTAAATGTACTGGTTGATGATGTTTTCCAGCCATTCCTGCCTGCCGCTGGTCTGCTTCGGCTCGCCGTTGGCGAGGGCGAATGCGCGGAGGTCTTCCAGCTGCAGCTTGCCTTCTTCAAACGCTTTACCCTGGCCGTTGTCGAAGGATGCGTAGCGTTCCTTGCGGAATTTGCGGTAGGGAGATTCGCGCAGGATGTTGTCCGCGATGATGGCCGCGCGCGCAAATGCGTCCATGCCGCCGATGTGCGCGTGGAAAATGTCTTCAAGGTCGGTGGAATTGCGCCGCGCTTTGGCGTCGAAGTTCACGCCGCCGCCCGCAAAGCCGCCTGCTTCGAGGATCACGAGCATCGTTTCCACCAGCTCGTTGAGGTTCATCGGGAACTGGTCGGTGTCCCAGCCGTTCTGGTAATCGCCGCGGTTGGCGTCGATGCTGCCCAGCATGCCGGCGTCCGCCGCTACCTGCAGCTCGTGCTGGAACGTGTGGCCGGCCAGCGTGGCGTGGTTCACTTCGATGTTGAGCTTAAAGTCCTTGTCGAGACCGAACTGGCGCAGGAAGCCGATCACCGTGGCGCTGTCGTAGTCGTACTGATGTTTAGTGGGCTCGCAGGGTTTCGGCTCAATGAAGAACGTGCCCTTGAAACCCTGTTTGCGCGCGTAATCACGGGCCATGGTGAGAAAACGGGCAAGATGCTCCAGCTCCCTTTTCATGTCCGTATTGAGCAGGGTCATGTATCCCTCGCGGCCGCCCCAGAACACGTAGTTCTCGCCGTCCAGCGCGATAGTGGCGTCCAGCGCGTTTTTGATCTGCGTGCCGGCGTAGGCCACTACCGAAAAGTCGGGGTTGGTGGAAGCGCCGTTCATATAACGCGGGTTGCTGAACACGTTGGCGGTGCCCCAGAGCAGCTTCACGCCGCTGGCTTTCTGTTTTTCCTTCGCGTATTCAACGATCTGCTGAATATGGCTTTCGTATTGGGAAAGGCTGCCGCCTTCGTCTACCAGGTCGATGTCGTGAAAACAGTAATACGGCACGCCGAGCTTGGTAATGAACTCGAACGCCGCGTCCATTTTATCTTTCGCCTGCTGCACGGGATCGGAGGCGGTGAGCCAGGGGAACGCTTTGGTGCCCGGCCCGAAAGGATCGCCGCCGGTGCCGCAGAAGGTATGCCAGTAGGCTACCGCGAAACGGAACAGCTCTTTCAGCGGTTTGCCGTTGATCACCTTGTTTTCGTCGTACCATTTATAGGCGAAAGGGTTGTCGGACTTCGCGCCTTCAAAGCTGATCTTCCCGACGTTGGGGAAATATGTCTTGTTGCCGGTAATGATATTCATGGTCTTAAGTTTTTATAATGTTGATAAAATCTGGCCGAGACGGTTTTTCCAGCGGCCGTACGCCTCGCCGTAAGCGGCGCTGGCATTGCTTTCCGGCCCGATGGACGCGAGGCATTCCATGCCGGTGAACGCTTCGGGGAACGAGCGGTACACGCCCGCGCCCACGCCCGCGCCTCTCGCAGCGCCCAGCGCGCCGTCCGTATTATACAGCTCGATGGTAACGCCCGCGGTGTTGGCGAACGCTTCCCTGAACAGCGGGCTGAGGAACATGTTGGCTTTGCCCGCGCGCACGCGGCTGATCTGCAAACCCATCTCCCGCATGATGTCCACTCCGTAAGTAAGCGCGAACACGATGCCCTCCTGCCCCGCGCGCAGCAAATGTTCGCGGTGATGTACGCCGAACTCGAGCCCTTCCATGCTGGCGCCCGGCTGGCGGTTGGCAAGGATGCGCTCGGCCCCGTTGCCAAAAGGAAATATCTGCAAACCTTCGGAGCCGATGGGCGCTTTGGCCGCCAGCTGGTTCATATCGTCGTACGAAAGCCCGCCGGTGATGCCGCGCAGCCAGCTGTTGAGGATGCCCGTGCCGTTGAGGCACATCAGCACGCCGTTGCGGATCTCCTTGTCGGTCTGGTTCACATGCATGAAGGTGTTCACCCTGCTTTCCGCGTCGTAGGCGGCGGTATCGTGCACGGCGTATACCACGCCTGAAGTGCCCGCCGTGGTGGCGGCTTCGCCGGGCTGCAGCACGTTGAGCGAAAACGCATTGTTCGGCTGGTCGCCGGCGCGGTAAGTAACGGGAATGCCTGCACGAAGACCGAGCAGCTCCGCCGCTTTGCCGGTCATGCGGCCCTGCTCGCCGAAAGTAGGCACAACGGGCGACAGCAGGCCGCGGTCGATGTTGTAATAGTCGAGCAAACGCTGCGATACCTGCTGACCCGCGAAGTCCCAGAAAATGCCCTCGGACAGGCCGCTGAGCGTGGTGGCGGGCTGACCGGTGAGGCGCATGGCGATGAAGTCGCCGGGCAGCATGATATATTTGATGCGCGCGTATAAAGCGGGTTCGTTTTCCTGCACCCACTTCAGCTTGGAAGCGGTGAAATTGCCGGGGGAATTGAGCAGGTGCGGCAGGGTGTAAGCGTTGCCGAGATCCTGCGCGGCCTTGTCGCCGATGGCTACCGCGCGGCTGTCGCACCAGATGATGGAGGGGCGCAGGGCCTGGAGGTTTTCGTCCACGCACACGAGGCCGTGCATCTGGTACGCGATGCCAATGCCTTTTACGGCGGCGGGGTCGAAAGCGTATTGCTCGCGGAGGGCGCGGGTGGCTTTGATCACTTCCTGCCACCACATTTCAGGGTCCTGCTCGGCCCAGCCGGAGCGGGGCACGTTCATGACCAACTCGCCTTCAGAACCGGTGGAAGCGGCCAAACAGCGGCCGGTAGCGGCATCCAGCAGGGCGGCCTTTATGGAAGAAGACCCGATGTCGTATCCAATCAAAAACATAATACTGTAGCGTAAGACGTGGAGCTTTAAAAAAACAATTTCCTATTACCAGAACACGGTATACAGCGCCGCGAGTATCCCGCAAATGAGGATCGCGCCGATGGTGAACGCGGTGTTCAGTTTAAACATGGATGCGTCGATCTTCAGCGCCTTCGGATTATCCTTGCTGCGCGGGTCTGCAAGACTGATCACCGCCATCACCGCAACGATGATGAGGAACACCCAGCCCATCCTGTTGATAAAGGGCAGACCGGTGAACTGGAACTTCAGCCAAACGGACAGCGGGATCGCCAGCGCGGCGCCTACCAGCGCGGCATTGGCGGTAGTGCGTTTCCAGAAGAAACCGAGAATGAAGATGGCGAACACGCCGGGAGAAATAAAGCCCGTGTATTCCTGTATGAACTGGAAGCCCTGGTCGAGGCTCTTCAGCGCGGGCGCTACGATGGCCGCAATGATGCAGGCCACGATGATCGCGATGCGGCCCACTTTCACCTGGTCCTGCTCGGTCGCTTCTTTTTTGAAGAAATGTTTGTAGATATCCAGCGTGAAGATGGTGGCGATGCTGTTGGCCTTTCCTGCGAGCGAGGCCACGATAGCTGCGGTGAGCGCCGCGAACGACAGGCCTTTCAGCCCTGCGGGCAGCAGGTTGAGCAGGATGGGATAGGCATGGTCGGGTTTTACCGTCTTCACACCGTCTACCACTCCCTGCATTTCTTCCTGGAACATGCCGTTCTTCCACAGCACGTACGTAGCGATACCGGGCAGCACCACGATGATGGGCATCAGCAATTTCAGGAAACCGGCGAACAGCAAACCGTTGCGCGCGGTCTTGAGATCGGCGCCCAGCGCGCGTTGCGTGATGTATTGGTTGCAGCCCCAGTAGTTCAGGTTCACGATCCACATGCCGCCGATCAGCACGGCCAGGCCGGGCAGCTCCAGGTAATTGGGATTGCTTTTGTCGAAGATCATGTGAAAATGTTCCGGCGCTTTTTGTCTTAACAGCCCCAAACCTTCCATCATCCCGTTGATCGAATACCCGTTGCCGCCGTCGCCCACGTGCTGCGACACGAGGTTCAGCGCGAGGTAAGTGGTGGCAAGGCCGCCCAGGATGAGAAAAAACACCTGGATCACGTCCGTAAACCCGATCACTTTCATGCCGCCCAATGTGATGATCACGGCGAATACCGCCAGCCCGATCATACACGCGGTGAAGCTGAAACCTGAAATGGTGGACACCGCGAGCGCCCCGAGATACAGGATGGACGTGAGGTTCACGAATACGTACAATAGCAGCCAGAACACGGCCATGACCGTGCTCACGCGGGAATCGTACCGCTGCAGCAGGAACTGCGGCATGGTGTAGATCTTGTTCTTTAAGTAAATGGGCAGGAAAAATATCGCCACAACGAGCAGTGTGGCGGCCGCCATCCATTCATAGGTGCTGATGGCGAGGCCCATTTTAAAACCGGAACCGCTCATGCCGATAAACTGCTCCGCGGAAATGTTGGACGCGATCAGCGATGCGCCGATGGCCCACCAGGTAAGGGAACCTTCCGCCAGGAAAAAGTCTTTCGTGTCGGCAGCGGCCCTCTTCTTGCGGTTATAGATATAATAACCATAGCCCGCCACTATCACGAAATAGATGGCAAAAACAAAGTAATCCAGGTTAAGCAGCTTATGTTCCATTTTGTATGAGAATAACGTGAAAATTCAATAGTGTGTCAAGATAGCAAACTATTTTTAATTGTTAAATTAACAGTTAAAAATATTGGCATAAAAAAGACCGGCAGGGAAGCGGTTCGCCTCCTGCCGGTCCGGTCTGTTTAATATCCATCATCCCGCTTTGGTGATTTTGAACGCAAACGCATGCTCGCAGGGCGTTTCCTTCACGCTCAGCTTGGGCACGGTCACCTCTATCCCCCCGTTCACCTTTTTAAAAGGCAGGTCTTTTTTGAGGCCCAGCAGCTGCACTTTGGT
>CBINIO010000349.1:0-5191 GCA_966250725.1 uncultured Chitinophaga sp. | reverse complement strand
GTGCCCAGAACTGGATTCGAACCAGCACACCGTTGCCGGCGCTGCGACCTGAACACAGTGCGTCTACCAATTTCGCCATCTGGGCAGCTTGTTTCAGGGAGTGCAAAAGTAAATCTTTATTTCATTTTTCCAAGTTCCCCCAAAACATTTTTAAAACAACCGCACAAAAAAACTCCCGGATGCAATCCGGGAGCTGACATTTCCAATTGCTAACCCTTTGCTTCAGCAAAAGATTAGTAGTGGGGTGGTGGCAAGCATATATCAGTAACGCATATACGGTAATTTTGTTCGGTTAAAAAAAACAGCCGTGCATCGCCCGGCGAGCCGGCTGTTTTTTGTTATGCTGAAGTGTACTCCCTAAACAGTAAAACGGAAATAGCACCAGCAGCTCCATGCGCAATACCTGTCGCCGATCTTGGCGCGCACTCTCCAGCGGCCCGGCTGCGCCCCCACAAAATTGTGATGGAAAGTGGTGCCGGTAATGCCATGGTATACCGCGAAGCTCCGGAACGACTGCGCGGCCCATTGACCGCCGTTCACCGCGCCGTAAGCGTCTATCTCGATGCTGTACGTGGCGCCCGGAATGTTCACAGGGGCCCATTTGAAGGTCATGCTGCGGGGATAATGATTGAATACGGAACCTTCCGCGGGTTCCAGCGGGCGAGGCACGGCGCCTTTCCACCAGCTGAGCGTCGGGTCGCCGAGGATGCTCATGCCGTAGAACCATTGCCGTTCCCCGAGATCGTGATCGCTGCCGCGCGCTTTCCACCATTCCACCATTGCGTCGCCGATGCAGCGGCCTTTGCCGATAGGCTCGTAAAAATCGGCGAAGAACAGCATGGAGCCGGTTTTGGTGCTGCCTACCGCCGTGAGGCCGTAATTGGTTTCGCCGCCGGCTTTGTCGAATATGTACCAGCCGCCGAGATAGTCGTTTTCGGTGAAACGGGCGGTGCTGCAGCAGAACAGGTTGTAGAAATGCGCGTTCGGGGCGCGGCTGTCGCGGAAGTACGAACGGTCTATCCACTCGGTGGCGCCGGTGGACGGGATGTGGAAGGAATGCACGTGCGGAGAAGAATGTGAACAAAGCTGCACGAAAGAGCGCGTTTTGTTCACTTCTTCTTTGTAGAGGTCCGCATCCGTGATGTCAGGGTTGGTGTATTTGGTGATATAGGCTGCGGGTGTCATGAGGTCCATTTCGCAATCGTCGAAGCCGGTCCAGTAGTCTTCCACGTAAGCCAGCGCGGAACGGGAATGGCCGAG
The DNA here is from genome assembly GCA_966250725.1 of uncultured Chitinophaga sp. Lineage (GTDB taxonomy): Bacteria > Bacteroidota > Bacteroidia > Chitinophagales > Chitinophagaceae > Chitinophaga. The sequence continues at coordinate 3,931 of CBINIO010000349.1, read as the reverse complement.
GTTGCCGGTGCGGAAGCGGTGGTTGCGGTCGAGGTAATTGTTGATCAGCGCGGCGTCGTTGCCGTTGAGGGTGGGCGTCCAGATGCGGCCTACCCATATTTCGGGGATCACGTTGCCGCTTACGGCGTTGTATTTGCCGTCGGCGTCGGCATCGGTCCAGGTTCCATTGGTGTCCATATAAAAAAGGTCGCAGGGAAATTCGGTGCTGGCCCCGTGAAAATCATTGCTCATTTCAAACCAGGCGGCGGGGATGGCGCCTACCATCACTACGCCCGCAGGTGATTTGCTCTTGATGTAATTGCGGATGAAAGCGGGTTTGCCGCCGCGTACCACGTGTATGGTGGCCCAGTAGCCGTCCCTGCCAAGATCGAGCACGTAACGTTCCACGCGCGCTTTGGTGGCGGTGTATACGTCTTTATGCACCAGCACCAGCACTTTCCCCTTGGGGAAGCGCAGCCAGTTGTAGGTGTTGAGGTACGCCTCGTTCACATCGTACGAAGGGCGGGGCATTTCTTCGATCAGCGGCACGAGGTCCAGGAATTTTTTGTTGATGGCGACATAATCGGCGAACGTTTTCAGCCGTACGGGGTTGGGGTCCGTCATCCGCAGGTTCCGCACGCTTTTGTAAGCCTGCGCCAGCTTGTAATTGCGCCCCACCGCCGCGAGGTTGAACACGGTCCTGTCCTGCAGCACCTGCGTGCGGATGAGCGACAGGCCCGAAACGGCCTGTTTTTCGGCGGCTGATATCGTGAAGCCGTTCATGGATTTTTTTTCAGTAGACATCTTCTTGCTTTTTGGGGTTAAATGTTTTTGCTGTCACAAATCTACGCTGCCGGCGGCCCGCGGAACAGGTAACATGTACCTGATTTTATCCGTATTTCTACGCATGTGCGTTTTCAGGGAGAATACTTCACCTTGCGCGAAAGAATAATTATTTTAATGGCATGAAACAACTGCTGTTATGCCTGTTTTTCCCGGCTATGCTGCATGCGCAGCAAAAGCCGAACGTGCTTTTTATTTTTGTGGACGACCTCCGGCCGGATCTCGGCTGCTACGGGAACCCTGAAGTAAGATCCCCGCACCTGGACAGTTTGGCCGCACATGCCACGGTTTTCCGCCGCCAGTATGTAACCGTGCCCACCTGCGGCGCATCGCGCGTAAGCCTGCTCACCGGCCGTTATCCCCGCACAAAAGCGGAATTGTCCAACGACGCCGCGGAGAAAACGATGCCCGGCGGCCCGGCGGGCGCGCTTCCCGAAACGTTAATAGAACAGCTCAAAAGGAACGGCTATTATACGGTAGGCATCGGCAAGGTGAGTCATTCGGCGGACGGGTACGTGTATCCTTACACAAGCCCGAAAAGCGACCGGCTGGAACTGCCGCACAGCTGGAATGAAATGCTGTTCGACCCGGGCAAATGGAAAACGGGCTGGAACGCTTTTTTCGCGTACGCGAACGGCGACAGCCGCATTTTACGAAAAGGAGCGGTGCCGCCTTATGAATCCGCGCCGGTGGACGATGAAGGTTACCCGGACGGGCTCACCGCGCGGCTGGCTGTAAAAAAGATCGAAGCGCTGGCGGGAAAGGATCAGCCGTTTTTCCTCGGCGTCGGTTTTTTCAAGCCGCATCTGCCTTTTAACGCGCCGCAGAAATACTGGGACCTTTACCGGGAAGAAGATATCAGCCTCACGCATTCGCCGGGCATTCCCCAAAATGTTCACCCGGCCAGCCTGCACGAAAGCGGCGAGTTCAACCAATACCGTCTCGGCGACGAAAAAGCCGGTCTCGCACAGCCGGTAACGGACACGTATACACGAAAACTGCGGCATGGCTATTACGCCGGTATCAGCTATGTGGATGCGCAGATCGGGAAAGTACTGGCTGCTTTGAAAAGATCAGGGCTGGACAGGAATACGGTGATCGTCGTTTGGGGCGATCATGGTTATCACCTGGGCGACGACCGCGTTTGGGGAAAACACACCGTTTTTGAATACGCGCTCCGCAGCGTTTTCATCCTCAAAACGGCGCAGCAGCAGGAAGGCGCCGCCTGTGACCAGGTGGTAAGCTCGGCGGACATTTACCCCACGCTCATGGAATTATGCGGCATAAAAATGCCATACAAAGCGGACGGGCAAAGCATTGCCGCCCTGACGCGAAAAACCTCCGACCCTTCGCTGCGCAATGCCGCTTACAGTTATTTCCGGCAAGGCGTTACCCTGCGCACCGACCGCTACCGCCTTACAAAGTATTACAGGAAAGCGCAGCCGCAGATCGAACTGTACGATCACAAAAAAGACCCGTATGAAAACAATAACATTGCGGCGGAAGAGCCCGCAACGGTAAAGCGGCTGATGAAGCTGCTGGATAAAGGAGATACCGGCGTGTTCAGGGAAGGTGGGAAATGATCACGCGCTACGGCGCATCCGGGTGGGGATCGTCAAAGAACATGTGAAATAGTCGCATCCATCAAGGCGCAAAATCCATCGCGCATCAAGGTCGGATCGTCAAAGAACACATGAAATAGTCGCATCCATCAAGGCGCAAAATCCATCGCGCATCAAGGTTGGATCGTCAAAGAACACATGAAATAGTCGCATCCAGCAAGACGCAAAATCTATCACGTCCACCACGGCGCATCCGGGTAGGAAACGTCAAGGATCACCTGTTCGCCGATGCGCGGCAGCGTCAGCCTCACGCCTTTTTCGGCGGCGCTGTTCATAGCCCTGATCGGCGGCTCGTTCCATGCGTGAAACGCCAGCGCGAATTTTCCCCAGTGAACGGGCATCAGCACTTTGGCTTTCAGTTCCATGCTGGCCTGCACGGCATCTTCAGGATTCATGTGGATGTTCGGCCATTGCGGGTTGTATTGCCCTGCCTCGAGAATGGCGAGGTCAAAAGGCCCGTATTTTTCGCCGATCTCCCTGAAGTGCGGCCCATAGCCGGAATCGCCGCCTATAAAGATCTTCCGGCCATCGTTCTCATACACGAACGACGACCACAAAGAGCCGTCGCGGCGGAGACCGCGCCCCGAAAAATGACGCGCGGGAGTGGACGTAAGCAAAGCGCCCGGCGCTATTTCCTTCCGGTCGCCCCAGTCCATTTCGTTGATAATGGAGGCCGGCATGCCGTAATGCCGCAACGTTCTCCCAACGCCAAGCGCGGTATACACGGCCTTTACACGGTGGCGCAGCCTTCGGACCGTATAGGCGTCAAGGTGATCGTAATGGTTGTGAGTGATGATGAGAATATCGATGTCCGGCAGGTCTTTTACGCTGTAAACATTGCTGCCCTGGAAAGCGCGGACGGTGAAGGGAACGGGGGAAGCGTTGCCGCTGAAAACCGGGTCAACCAGGACGTTCAGCCCCCTGTCCTGTATGAGGTAGGAGGAATGCCCGAACCAGGTGATAGCCGTTTCGTTTGCGGGCGTTTCTTTCAGGTTGGTACGGACGGAGGGTATCGCGGCTGAAGGGTAAGCCAGCGGCGGCTTTCGAAAGAATTTGAGCAGCAGCCGCCACCGCGAGGTATCTTTCGTCATCAGTTCCGTAGGCACCTGGTTATGAAAGACGCCGTTCCTGAAATTGGGAGATGTCCATTCCATAAAGACGAATGTACGCAACCAATGTCGGATTCTTACAATCCGGTCTGGTTACATCGTTGTATTTTAGCATTATGATATCCATAGCAATATTCCGGGAAATTTGTCTTTCGATGCCGGAAACATACGAGGTGCCGCATTGGGACCGCGCCGCTTTCCGAACCAAAAAACGGATCTTCGCCACCCTGCTGGAAGCCGCGCACACCGCCAATTTCAGGTTTACGCCGGAAGTGCAGGCAGCCTTCTGCGCGCAGGACGCGCAGGGATTTTATCCCGTGCCGGGCGGCTGGGGCCTCCAGGGCTGGACGACCGCCGACCTCCGGAAAGTAAAAAGAC
>CBINIO010000348.1:0-5195 GCA_966250725.1 uncultured Chitinophaga sp. | reverse complement strand
TACGTAGTCGGCCGTGCCGATGTTGCTCATATAAGAATAGTTCCCGATGTTGAAGTTGCCGGTAAAACCGTACGAGGCCCTGATCTTCAGATCGCTCACCGCGGGTAGCGCCTGCATGAAGTTTTCTTCCGAAAGCCGCCAGCCCAATGCCAGCGAGGGAAAGGTGCCCCAGCGGTTGTTCGCGCCAAAGCGGGACGAACCGTCGGAACGGATAGTGGCGGTCACGAGATATCTATCGCGGTACGCATAGTTCACGCGCGCGAGGTAAGAGATCAACGCCCATTCCGCTTTATCCGTTCCGCCGGTAAGCGTGGCGGCGGCGTTGAGGGTTTTGATATCGTCGTCCGGGAAGTTGGTGCCGTTGAAAGCCGAGAAATTCTCTTTCTGCTGCTGCACCGTGTAACCTAGCAGACCGGTGAAATTATGATGGTTTTTATTGAGCGTATAAGTGAGCGTGTTTTCGTTCAGCCAGTTGATGTTGTCGGCCTTCACGGAGTTGCCGCTAGGAATGCTGGGCGGGGCCGTGTTTACGCCGCCAAGCGTGGAAGGGCGGAAATATTCCGCCGCGCCGTTTTTATAATCGATGTTGAGCGTCGTTTTGAATTTGAGGTTCGGCAGGATGTTGTACTCCGCGTAACCGTTCATCAGCAGCCGCGTTTCGCGCAGGTTGTTCACCGTCTCGTTCATCAGCATCACCGGGTTGGGCAGGCCGAAAGTGCCGGGGCTCTGGATGAAGGCGTTGTAGCTGCCGTCGGGATTGTACACGGGTTCTATCGGGCTGGCGATGCCGAACACCTCGTCGCGGCCTTCCCCGCGGATGGCGCCTTTTTTCTCGGTGAAGGTGGGCGCCACGTTCACGCCGATCTTGAATTTTTCGCTGAGGTTCGTTTCTATGTTGGCGCGCACGGAATAACGGCGGAAGCCGGTGTTGATCATTACGCCGTCCTGGTTGAAATAACCGGCGGACACATACGCGCGCGTTTTTTCGCTGCCGCCGCTCACGCTGGCGTTGATCTCGTGAATGGGCGCGGTGCGCGTCACTTCGTCGAACCAGTTGGTGCCTTCGCCGATCAGCGAAGGGTTGCGGTAGATCTCGGGAATGTCCGATTCCACCGGCTCGCGGCCCTGCTCGAAACGGATCTTGTCTTCGGTGAGCTCTTTCCAGAACTGCGCGAATTCCTGCCCGTTCATCAGGTCCGGCCGGCCTTTTTGCGGTATTACCTGCAAACCGGTGCTGGCGGATACGGATACCACGGGTTGCCCGCTGGCGCCGCGTTTGGTGGTGATGAGCACCACGCCGTTCGCGCCGCGGGAACCGTAAATGGCGGTGGCCGAAGCGTCTTTGAGGATCGCCATCGATTCGATGTCCTGCGGGTTGATGGCGTTCATTGGGTTAGTTACTTCACTGGATGAAGAGGCCAGCGGAAATCCGTCCACCACGTAAAGCGGCTGGCTGCCCGCGCCTACCGCGCCGATGCCTCTCACCTGCACCTGCGGGCCGCCGCCGGGTATGCCGTTGGACGTGTTCACCTGTATACCGGCCACCTGCCCCGAAAGGGCCTGGTCCACACCGGATACAGGCATGTCTTTGATATTTTTCATGGAAACGATCCCCACCGAACCGGTCACGTCTTTTTTCTGCTGGGTGCCATACCCCACTACCACTACCTGCGTGAGCACCTTGTTGCTGCTTTCCAGCTGGATGTTCACCACTTTCCTTTCGCCGACCAGCACGGTTTGGGTAACGAATCCGATCATGCTGAAAACGAGGGAGTCCGTAGGAGCGGCCTGTATGGTATAGCGGCCGCCGCCGTCTGTAAATGTACCTGAATTGGTGCCTTTGATGCCGACCGTAACGCTGGGCAACGGGGAGCCGGTAGCGGCATCGGTGAGCTGGCCGGTAATGCCGGCCTTGTTTTGAGAAAATACGTGGAAGGAAGCGCAAAGCAGCATTGACAGGAAAATTCCTGCAAGTGCAAAACGCGGTTTTTTACACGGGTGATGGATGGTGGATTTAGACATAACAATGTGGAATTAATGTGGCAAAAAGCGAAATCTGGTATCAGACACAATTTAGACGAATGGTTATACATTCCTGTCCTGTTGTGTCCTGTACCGTCCTGTACTGTCCTGCCCGGGTATTGTATATGCCTGGGGATGCGGGTTATACGAAAACGATGCCGCGCTGCGTCATAGCGAAGGGCGCAGGTTCACGTTAAAAGGCACTTCCACCTGCGCGCGCGAATGATCGAGGATCAGCTCCGCGGCGGCTTCGCCCATGGCCCTGAAATCGGTGGAGATGGTCGTGATGCCGTTGAGGATGAGCTTTTTGAGCGGCGTTTCGTTGTAGGAGATCACGCCGATGTCGCTGCCCGTTTGCAAACCTTCGGACATGATCTTTTCCATCAGCGCCACCAGGTCGTTCTCGCGGATATTGATATATACGTCGCCTTTCTGCATATCGTCCGTCTGGATGTCGGGGATCACCTGGAAAGGGAAAGCATAGTTCTGGCAGAACTGCACGAAGCCTTCCTGTATCTCTTCGGGGTAATAGGTGTTTTCCGGGTAAATGAGCTTCAGCCGCTGGTATTGTTGCAGCCTGTCCTTGGCCTGCTCCAGCGCGCCGTAAATGTCTTCCCTGAAATTTTCGTACACCGCGCCGTATTCGCCGGTAACGCCTTTCAGCTTTTTATCCAGCAGGATGAGCTTTTCTTTCGGCAGCGCGTTGATCACTTCGTCCACATGCTCCCAGCGCTCGCGGAAATGCGGGAGTATCACCACATGCGTGTAATCGTTCGCCTTCTGCGAAAGCAGCTTTTTAAAAAGGCTGAAATCGCTGTTATATATATAGAAGTCGATGTTGGCATGCTCCCCCAGCCTGTCGGCAAAAGAATCGTAGATGATCTTTTTATGTTCGCTGAGTTTGTTGAATAATAGCAGTATCTTATAGGGCTGGCGCGGGTGGGCGTTCTGCACGTAGTATCCCTTTCCGGGCACGGAGCCGAGCACGCCGATGCTTTTGAGATGTTTGTAGGCTTTCTCCGCCGTGTCCCGCGATATCTCGAAAACGTAGCTCACCTCGTTGATGGAAGGAAGGATATCGTCCTGCTGCAGCTTCCCGTCCGCGATCGTCTGTATGATGGCGTTCGCCAGCTGGTAATATTTCGGCGTGGCGGAAAAATCGTCGATAAAAAGATATTTAAAAACCGGGTGTTGCTTCATGCGCTTGCGTTTTCGACGGCCTCAAAGTAAGAAAATAATTGTAAAGTTGCGGTGGGGCATGACAGTGCATGACAGTTCAAAAATCCACAAGTTTTACTTTAGCAATATGACCTTCCACGTCATGAATCACGTTCCCCGGCAATCCCCGGATCTGCCGTATGAAATCTAAAATGGAATCTTATGTCTGTAGATAGAACAATCCAATTCCGGCACGTCAGTTATTTATGGGATGAAAAAAAAGCCGCAGCCATGGCCGGCGACGAAGTGGCGCTGCTCATTTACCGGAGCAACCTGCTGGGGGCCGATCTCCGGCTCACCAACTACGGCGGCGGCAATACTTCCTGCAAGGTGCAGGCGAAGGACCCGCTTACCGGCGAGCCCACTGAAGTGATGTGGGTGAAAGGTTCCGGCGGCGACCTCGGCACGCTGAAAAAAAGCGGGCTGGCGGCGCTGTATGTGGACCGGCTGCGGAGCCTTGAAAAAGTATACCGCGGCATCGAGCATGAAGACGAAATGGTGGAGCTGTTCAATCACTGCATATTCGACCTCGGCTCCAAAGCGCCCAGCATCGACACGCCGCTGCATGGATTCCTGCCCTTCGCGCATATCGATCACCTGCACCCCGATGCCGCCATCGCCATCGCGGCGGCGAAAGACGGGAAAAAGATCACGCAGGAGCTGTTTGGCGGCACGCTGGGCTGGGTGGACTGGCAGCGCCCCGGCTTCGATCTCGGTCTGAAACTGAAACAATGCCTCGACGAAAATCCCGGCATCCGCGGCATCATGCTCGGCTCGCACGGTCTTTTCACCTGGGGCGACACCGCATACGAAAGTTATATCAACACGCTGGAAGTGGTGGAACGCTGCGCGCAATACCTTGCGGACAACACCGGTAAAAAAGGCCCGGTGTTCGGCGGCGCGAAGATCGCTTCGCCTTCGCAGGAAAAACGCCACGCGCAGGCCGTTGCGCTGGCGCCGCTGCTGCGCGGGTACTGCTCTTCGCACACCCGCATGGTGGGCCATTTCACGGACGACCCGCGTGTGCTTGAATTTATCAATTCCAAAGACATCGACCGCCTCGCGCCGATGGGCACCAGCTGCCCCGATCACTTTTTGCGCACGAAGATCAGCCCGCTGGTGCTGGAACTGGCCCCGGACGCTGATCTCGGCGATACCGCGAAAATAAAGGCCGCGCTTGCCCCGCAGTTTGAAGCGTACCGCGGGATGTACACCGAATATTACAAAAGCTGCAGGCACCCCAACAGCCCGGCTATGCGCGACGCCAACCCGGTGGTAGTGCTGTACCCCGGCATCGGGATGTTCACTTTTGCAAAAGACAAACAGACCGCGCGCGTGGCCTGCGAATTTTATATCAACGCCATCAACGTGATGCGCGGGGCTGAAGCCGTTTCCTCCTATACCTCGCTGCCGCGGCAGGAAGCGTTTAACATCGAATACTGGCTGCTGGAGGAAGCGAAGCTGCAGCGCATGCCAAAACCCAAGGCGCTCAGCGGCCGCGTGGCATTGGTAACGGGCAGCGCGGGCGGCATCGGCAAGGCCATCGCCGTGAAGTTCGCGCAGGAAGGCGCCGTGGTGGTGATCAACGACAACGACGAAGCAAGGCTCGCGACCGCGAAAGAAGCCTTCAATAAAGATTTCGGGAAAGACGTGTTCGCCGCCGAAGTGCTGGACGTAACGTCCGAAAGCTCCGTGCAAAAAACATTCAATGCCGCCATTCTCGCGTTCGGCGGGGTAGACATCGTGGTGAACTGCGCCGGTCTTTCCATATCCAAACCGCTGGAAGAACATACCGAAGCCGACTGGGACCTGCTGTACGACATCCTGGCCGGGGATGGATTGCCCTCGTTCCGGCCGCGGCCCGGCCGATGAGGTCGCAACGTGGTTCTCGAAGGCGCCGCGGACGCGGCATCCACTCGCTTCCGACGCACTTTCCTGCAACGGGCGCCGAAACA
>CBINIO010000347.1:0-5202 GCA_966250725.1 uncultured Chitinophaga sp. | reverse complement strand
AAGCGTACGCCGCTATTAATGCGGTGCGTTTGCGCGCGGGATTGGGCGAGCTTACGCCCGGTCTGAACAGTGCCGCGTTCGCAGATGCCGTGGTGGATGAAAGGGCCTGGGAATTTGCCGGTGAATGGTGCCGCTGGTTCGACCTGGTGCGTCTCGAAAAAGTGGAAGAGGCAAACGCCTCCAAAGATCCCGGCGACCTGGAGCCCGGCCCCATTACGAAAGAAAAATACTGGCTGCCCGTCCCCGGTGCGGATGCGCAGGTGAACCCGAACCTTTAATTCCACGATACGATTCCCTTTTGCATACAACCTCGCATGAAGAATGTTTCATGCGGGGTTGCTTCAAGACTTTCAGCAATACCCGGTTCCACATAAACCGGCATGAGCATGTTCCGATGGTGAACGGCCGCATGCGAGGTTTCCTCAAAAAAATCAATTATCACTGATGAAAAACACCCGCTATGAAAAAACTTTTACTGCTCCTTTTGGGCGGCCTGCTCTGCTGCAATATGCTGCACGCCCAATTCCTGCTGATGGACGATTTTGAGGGCAACGGCCCCTGTTCCGGCAGATGGACCTATTATGCAGGCCCCGGCGCCACCGGCAATGTATTGTTCAACGTACCCAACCCGGCCCCTTCATCTGTTAACCCCAGCGCGCATGTGGCGAAGTTCACCAAAGACACGACCTGCTTTGAGTACATGAGCGCCAGCTGCGGCTTGAGCGAGACCTTCGACCTCAGCGGCGCCGCGGTGTTCAAAATGCTGGTGTACAGCAATGTGCGGGAAGAAGTGATGTTCAAGCTGCAGCCCGGTAACGACTACACGAAAGCGGTGTTCTTTACCTACAAGGTGAAGAACGTGAACCAGTGGGAAGAAGCCACCTTTAACTTCTCCAGCGTGGCGAACAGGACGGATTTCGATCGCATCGCCGTGCAGTTCATCGACGGCCGGAAAGCCAACGGCATCCTGTATTTCGACCTGGTGCAGGCGCCCAATCCCATCAGCCTCACCTTTGTGAACACCAGTATCCTGATGGGGCAGGAAGATGGCGTGGTAATACCCGTGAAGCTGACCCAGGCTGTTTTTAACGACACGCTTCTCCGGTCGAACTGGAATGCGGAGAACCTGCCGCCAGGCGTGACGATCGGCGATGTTCAGCGTGTGGACGATACCACGGCTAACGTGGTGCTGGCAGGCAATTCCCCCGCCAACTACTCCCGTACCGCGCTCAAGCTGACCGTGGCAGGGCAGGAGGTGGACAGCGCCAACACACCGTCCTACACGGTAAAAGGCAACGCTATCTTTGACGGCAACCCCAACTGGACGATGATCTACAACGACGAGTTCAACGTAGACGGCGTGCCCGACCGCAGCAAATGGACGGTAGACCCCAAACCCAAAGGCTGGATCAACGGGGAGCAGCAGGTGTATACCGATACCACGCACGACAACGCGCGCGTGCGCAACGGCGACCTGGTGATCACCGGTAAAAAAGATTTCCCGAACGGCGTATCCACCGAGCCATGGTCTTCCGCCCGCGTCATCTCGCAGAACAAAATGGATTTCCTGTACGGCAAAGTGGAAGTGAGGGCCAAGCTGCCCAAAGCAAGAGGTTCCTGGCCCACCATCTGGATGATGCCTACCAGCAGCGTATACGGCGGATGGCCGAAAAGCGGCGAGATAGACATCATGGAACATATCGGCAACCAGCTTGGCAGGGTGATGTCGACCGTGCACACACAAAACAGCAACTGGACCAATGGCGGCCATCTTACCGGTTCCCGCAACTTCGCCGACGCGCACACCGCTTACCATACGTATTCGCTGGAATGGTCGCCGGACTCGCTGGCGTTCACCTTTGACAGCCTGCATGTTTATACTTATGTGAACCCGCATACCGATTGGAAAGACTGGCCATTCGACCAGAAATTCCACATCATCCTCAACCTCGCCATCGGCGGCGGCATGGGCGGCACTATCGTGGAAAGCGACTGGCCCGACAGCATGAACGTGGATTATGTGCGCGTATACCAGAAAGGCCTGGGCACGCCTTATCCCGACACGGTGATCGTGACGCCGGCCAACCAGCTGGTGCTGGCCGGCAAATCGCTGCAGTATACGGCGAAAGTGCTTGATCAGAACGGGCATGTGATGGACCTGTCACCGCAATGGAGCATTACCGGCGCGGGCAACACCATCACCAGCGACGGCCTCGCCACGCTGGACACTTCCGGCGTCATCACGGCCACTGCCGCGCAGGACACGATATCGGTCAGCGGGTCGGCATATGTCAATGTGCGTACGCCGGATTACAAACCCATCCCCGCAAGGATCGAAGCGGAAGCATTCGATAACTCCAATTCCTGCTGCACCGAACCGACCCAGGACACCAGCGGCACGGTGAATGTCAGTTATATCGGCAAAGGCACCTGGTTCGATTACGATATCGAGGTGCCCGAAGGCGACAGGTACCGCGTACAGCTGAGGGCGGCGGTGAGCGCGGCCACCAGCGCCAGCATTTACCTGGACACCGTTTTGCTCGCCACTGTGAAGCTGCCGGCAAGCGGCGGCTGGCAGAAATGGATCACCGTTTCGTCGCCAAAGATCAGGCTCAAACGGGGCAAACAAACCATCCGCGTTTTTTCCAATGCGTCCGGCTGGAACTTCAACTGGCTGCGGATCGTGGATGCGGACAGCGTGGTGGTGACGAACGTGGCGGTAACACCCGATTCCGTGACGCTTGAGAACGGGCAGACCCAGCGATACAGCGCCAAAGCTTTCGATCAGCACGGCGATATCGTATCGTTCACGCCCGAGTGGAAATTGCGTATCGGCGACACCGTGAATACGATCGACCAGCAAGGCATGTTCACGGCCGGTGATGCTACCGGCTGGTTTATGGTTAAAGCGAGGGACGAAGGGGCGACCGGCACTGCTATGGTGAAAGTCGTGCCTGTGCCAGTATTGACACGGGTGGTCATTTCACCGCGCAGCGCAACGGTGCCCGTAGACGCGTCGCAGTCGTTTTCCATTACCGGCTACGACCAGTTTGACAGCATTATGCCCGTACCGGCGCAAAGCGGCTGGGCGGTTACCGGATCGCGCAACCGTGTCAGCACTTCAGGCGTATTTACCGCGGGGGATTCGATAGGCACTTTTATGGTCACCTTCGCGAGCGGTGTTGCGAAAGATACCGTGTACGCCACTACGGCCTATACCTGTACGGTGAACGATCATTACGAAGCGGAATCCGCAACGTCCGTGGCGGGAGGGTCTGTTCTGCAAACTTGCACCGACGTAGGCGGCGGCCTTAACTACGTGAACCTGGCAAGCGGCCACCGCTTCACTTACAGCAACCTCAACGTGCCTTCCGAAAGCAAGTATACTTTCCGCATCAGGGTATCGACCACGTATCCGGCGGAAATGAGGCTGGTATATAACGGCGAGACGTACGGCGCCATCAAAATACCCAACACCAGCGGCAAATGGACGACCGTTTCGGATACCGTCCACCTGCCCGCCCTCACGACCATGAACATCACCGTAGGTTCCGGCAGTCCCAAGTTCAACTGGTTCAGCCTCGAGAACTGCGCGCCGGAAATAGTGCGGCTGGATATGACGCCCGATACGGTGGACGTTACCAGCGGCAACGCGCAGCCGTTTATTTTGACGGCCTACGATTCGAGCGACAACCCGGTGATGCTGCCGCCTACGCAATGGATCGTTACGGGCGTCAATAATACCATCAGCCCGACAGGCCTGTTCACAGCCGGCTCAACGGCCGGCAGCTATACGGTGACGGCGGCGCTGCGGGGCTTCAGCGTTTCGTCGCTCGTAAACGTAGTGACCTCCGCCTGTACCATCAATAACAAACATGAAGCCGAAGCCTTTACGACGCGGCATGCAGGCCCCTGGCTGCAAACCTGCACGGACGCCGGCGGCGGGCTGAATTTCGCCGGCCTGGCCGTTGGTCACTGGTTCTCCTACGATAACCTGCATGTGCCCGCCGCCGGTGTTTACACCGTGAGCGTGAGGGTCAACTCCACGGCGGCGGCGCAGATCGGCATCGGTTATTCGGGCGTTACGTTCGGGCTGATAGACATTCCCAATACCGGCGGCACCTGGCAAACGGTGAGAGATACGATAACGCTGCCCGCGTCGTCCAAAATCACCCTAAGCGTAAAAGCAGGCACGTTCAAATACAACTGGTTCAGCATCGATAACTGTAATGCGGTACCTGCTGAAACCGCGCCGCTCCCCGCCGTTTCCATGACGCAACCCAAAGAGAAGCGCACACGGGCTGCAAGGGTTTATCCCAACCCCGTTTCAGGCAACATCACCATCGACCTGCCGGAAGGCTTCCGGACGGCTTCCCTGATGGACGTGCAGGGCCGCATTATCAGGTTATGGACGATACGGCCGGATGAAACGAGATTTGTAAAAGATCTCGGTTTCCTGAAAGGCGGTTTCTACCTGATCAAACTGGAAGGGACCGGGAAAACGGAAGTGCTGCGGATCGTCAAACAATAACAGCGCACATCGTTTGTGTGAAGCGGGTGGGCGTGCGCTCACCCGCTTTTTTGTATGGGGGAGAGGTTTCGGGGGGAGAATATATTGCATATAAATTTATTATATGTAACTTTAGAACGAGCACTACTTAAAACGTGGGACGATTTATCATATCAATCATTATCCTATGCCTGCAAAAACACCTGAAAAACCTCCTTTTCATCGCGCTGATAGCGGCCACCTGCGTGTCCTGCAAATCTACCGAGCTGGTTTACATCAATGTATTGAACCCGGCGCCCGTGACCATGCCGCCTTACATCAAAAATCCCGCTGTGGTGAACAGGACCGCCGTTACCTCACAGCATAAGGCGGTAGACGTCGTTGACAAGATTTTCAGCCTCGAAGGGGCGCAGCTTGACAGGGAAGGAGCGCAAAACAGCGTGAACGGGCTTGCCGAAGAGCTGCTGAAGAACGACCGGTTCAGCGATGTAAAAACGCTGGGCGAGCTGGATCTCACCGTCAATGTTCCGGGGCTCTTCTCCAAGCCGCTCTCCTGGGAAACCGTAGACAAAATATGCAAGGAACATCACGTGGACGCGCTCTTCTCGCTGGAGCTTTTTGATACCGATTCGAAGATCAGTTATGCCACCGCGCCGGTTTCTTTGAAAACGCCGCTCGGCAAGGTGCCGGCC